>NZ_JAUSWN010000001.1:0-305170 GCF_030815255.1 Hathewaya limosa | reverse complement strand
AGTATTTGGTGACTGAATTCCTAATCCTATGAAACTTAAGAAAGCTTCTCCAAATATAAATCCAGGTATATCAAAAGTAATGGAAACTATAATAACTCCTAATGTGTTAGGTAATAAGTGTTTTCCTATAACCCTTGAGGCACTAGAACCTAGGGCTGCAGCTGCAAGTACATATTCTTGCTCTTTTATTTGAAGTATTTGCCCTCTAACCAGTCTTGCCATACCACACCAGCCTGTAATTGTCATGGCCAAAATAAGAGCAAACATTCCTTTTCCAAAAATTAAGGAAATTAAAATAACAACTACTAAATAAGGAATACTAAGCAATATTTCAAGTATTCTCATCATTATATCATCTACTACACCACCGAAATATCCTGAAACTCCTCCATAGATTGATCCTACTATACAATCGATAATAGCACCAATGATACCTAAAAGGATTGAAACCCTACCACCGATCCAAACCCTTGCAAATAGGTCTCTACCTAACTTATCTGTACCAAACCAATGTTCAGCAGAAGGTGGTAAATTTGTCATATCATTATGAACTTCTGAGAATCTTTGTCCTGAAATAGCTGGTCCAAAAATTGTCATAAATGTAATAGCTGCTAATATAACTATTGCTAACATAGCTACTTTATTTTCTTTAAGTCTTCTCCATGCATCCTTCCAATAAGAAATACTAGGTCTTAGGATTTGTTCTGAATTTTTATCTTCATTACCAATAAACTTAAACTTCTCTTTGCTTAATAGTTCATTTTTAACTTGATCCATTTATGCTACACCCCTTTCTACTTACTACTTGATAATTTGATTCTAGGATCTACAATTCCGTATAAAATATCAACTACAAATAAAGAAACTATATATAATGATGCTATAAATATTGTTTGTCCCATTACCATAGTAAAGTCTCTGTTTTGTACTGATGCTACGAAATATTGGCCAAGTCCTGGTATACCAAATATACTTTCTATTACGAATGATCCTACAAATATCATTGCAATTTGTGGTCCTAATATTGTAATTACAGGTAATATAGCATTTCTTAATACATGTTTAAATACAAGAGCTGGCTTACTAACACCTTTGGCTTCTGCTGTTATAATGTAGTCTTGCCCTAAAACATCTAAGCAATTTGCCCTCATGTATCTTGCATAGGTAGCTATTGATCCAAAACTCATAGCTATGGTTGGTAATATTGTATGTTTAAATTCTCCCCAACCTGTTGTTGGTAATAATTCGAATTTTACTGTTAAGAAATATTGTAAAAGTGCGGCTAAAACGAAACTTGGAATTGAAATACCTAAAATTGCAATAAACATTACGAAATAATCTATTCCTTTGTTTCTATTGAATGCTGCTACTATTCCTAAGAAAATTCCTAAACTTACTCCTAATACAAGAGCTTGTAAACCTATTCTTGCTGATATTGGTGCATATTCTTTTATTGTGTCTCCAACTGATCTTCCTGGATATGTTAAAGATTCACCTAAATCTGCATGTAAAACTAGATTTTTCATAAATCTACCATACTGAGTAACTACCGGTTTGTCCAATCCATATTTAGCATAAAAGTTTGCTTTAACTTGAGGTGGTAATTTTTTAGCTAAATCTGCTAAAGGATCACCAGGAATAGAATGTATTAAAAAAAATGTTATAGTTGAAGCAATAAATAATGTAAGCAACATATATCCAAATCTTTTTAAAATGTATTTAAACACCTATATCCCTCCACTTCTTATTATTTATATTTAGGTACAGACAAAATAAATTTACCTGTACCCAAATAATTTAGTTAACCTTTTCTATTTGTCTCTTCCTTCTGTATAAGCATATTTATACTCAGTTGGTCCAAATTGTTTTATTATAACACCTTTTACATATTTTCTTGTAAATGTTTGTCTCATAGGGAATACCTTTGGAGATACAACACAATCATCATAAAGAAGAAGTTTTTCTGCTTCTTTAAAATATTTTAATCTTTCTTTATTATCTGCAGTATTAGAAGTTTTAGATAATAATTCATCATATTGCTTATTTTGCCATCCTGTTGGAACGTTACCACCAACAAGTCTAAATGACTCAAAATATGTCATAGGGTCATCATAATCTCCACTCATGCCCATTCCTGCAAATTGATAATCCATATCATCTGTTCTCTTAGCAAATATTGGCCATTCAACATATTCTATTTTTAAATTAATACCTAATTTTTTATTAAGTCTTTCTTGGTCAAATTCTGCAAACTCTTTACTTGAAGGATCTGTACCTGCTTGTAACATTGTTACATTCATTTTAGCTGGATCTGGATCTGCTCCAACTTCCTTTAATCCTTCTATTAATAATTTTTTTGGATCTGGATTTTCTGCTTTTAATTTTTCAAGATAATTTTCCCCTACAGCTTTTCTGAATTCTTCATCTCCTATTTGAACTTGTGCAGGACAGAAGCCAGTTGCAGGTTCAGCTAAACCTTTAAATAATGTTTTACATACACCTTCTCTATTACCTGATAATGCAAAGGCTTTTCTAATTTTAGCATTTTTAAAATATTTATCTTTTTGATTATAAAAATCATAAGTTATTCTTCCATCATAATCCTTTGTAATATCAAATTTACCTGTCTTTTTAAACTTGTCTACATATTGAGGTGTAGATACATTTGCCATATCAATAGCTCCTGTTTGAAGTTCTCCCATTCTAGATGATTCTTGTTTCATAATTTTCATTGTTATTTTTTGAAGTTTTACATTTTTAGCATCCCAATAATTTTCATTCTTTTTAAGTTCAGCTTTGTTATTGTGAACCCAATTATCTAATACAAATGGACCGCAATAAACTAACTTGTCTTTTTGAGTACCATATTCATCTTTGTATTTTTCAACTATATCTTTTCTTTGTGGTAGCATACATTTATTTCCTAATAAATCTATGAAATAAGCTGTTGGTTTTTCTAAAGTTATTTTTAAAGTTTTATCATCTACTGCTTTAATTCCAACTTCATCTAACTTAGCTTTTCCACAGTTACATTTTTCAGCATTTTTTATTGGATATAATAAATATGATGAAGTACTACCTGTTTTAGGATCTAATGTTCTTTTTAAACTATACTCATAATCTTGTGCTGTAACAGGCTTACCATCACTCCACTTATTATCTCTTAAATGAAATGTCCACTCCATATTATCCTTAGATATATCCCATTTTTCAGCCCCTGCTGGTTCATTAACTTTCTTACCATCTACCATTTTAACTCTTGCAAGTCCTTCTGATACTTCATTTAATAAATATGTTGCATATACATCAGATGCTTTAGATCCATCTAATGACTTAGGCTCACTGCCCAATAATACATTTAAATATTGGTCTTTATCTGGTCCTTTTGCAGCTGCATCTTTGTCATCAGATTTTTTTCCTCCTCCACAACCAATCATGGTTGAAGATCCTAGTAAAACCATAGAAAGTATTACCGATAAAATCTTTTTACTTTTCATACTAAATCCTCCTTATAATAACACCTATAAAGTTATATGAACATTTTTGATTTAAAACTTAATAACCTATGCTCCTTGATTAATAAATTTTAAATCATAATGATCAAATCATAAATTTAAGTTAAAATTTTAAAGTTGCCCCATATAAATATTCGAATTAATTTAAATTGTCTGAATATTAATTGTCGTTTTATCTTCTTTTTCGTTATAATCTGATTGAAATTAAATTATATTTTGAGTTAGTTAAATTTTTTTAAAATTCTTTTAAGTTATTATACATCATATTTCATAAAAATTCAAAATATTTTTTTATATCACGAAATTTATTTGTAGTTTTTAACCATGATTTTTTTATTTCTATTGAAATTAAATACTCATAGCTTCTTTTTACATAATCCTTTTGATTTTAAATATATTTTGATTTTAAATGAAACCTAATGAAACTTACTATATTTAAAAATAATTTTTATTATAATAATTTTTAAAAAATAATCATTTATTATAAACTTTCTATTACAAAATGATATTTTTTAACTTCCTTGACCTCTCATATTATCTCAAAACATTTTTTCAGTGAATACTTTTTCAGTGAATACTTACAGCTTCATGCAAATCTATATTTATATTTATAATTTATAGTTCTTCAAACTTCATGTTTTAATTGATTCTATTCCTTTTCTTTATGTATGTTCCTTATTTAATCCAACAATACTTAAAGGTTAATAAATTTTATTTATTCTTTCTTGTGCTCAATACAAATTTAGGTACAGATAAAACAACTTCATCTGTACCTAAATTTAAAATAAAGTTATAGTTTTTTACTTTTCTCTTCCTTGTGTATAAACATATTTGTACTCAGTTGGTCCAAATTGTGGAATTACAAGACCTTTTATATATTTTCTTATAAATGTTTGTCTCTTAGGGAAAATTCTTGGAGATACAACACAATCATCATAAAGAAGAAGTGTTTCTGCTTCTTTAAAATATTTTAATCTTTCTGTATTATCTGCAGTATTAGCGGCCTTAGATAAAAGTTTATCAAATTTTTTACTTTTCCATCCTGTTGGAACATTACCACCAACACTTCTAAATGATTCAAAATATGTCATAGGATCATCATAATCCCCGCTCATAGCCATACCAGCTATTTGATAATCAAGATCATCTGTCCTTTGTGCAAATATTGGCCATTCAACATATTCTATTTTCATGTCAACACCTAAAATTTTCTTAGCTACTTCTTGGTCAAATTCACAATGTTCCTTAGCTGATGGACTTGTACTTCCGCTTAAATAAGTTATCTTCATCTTAGCTGGATCTGGATCTTCTCCTATTTCCTTTAGACCCTCAGCTAACAATTTTTTTGGATCCGGATTTTGTTTTTCTAATTTTTCAACAAAGTTTTCTCCTACAGCTTTTCTGTATTCTTCATCACCTATTTTAACTTGTGCAGGACAGAATCCAGTAGCAGGTTCAGCTAAACCTTTATATAATGTCTTACATGCACCTTCTCTATCAGCTGCTAAGGCAAAAGCTTTTCTGATTTTAGCATTTTTAAAATATTTATCCTTTTGATTAAAGTAAACATAGTCTATTGATCCTGAATAATCTTCAACTATATTGAAATTACCTGTCTTTTTAAATTTTTCTACATATTGAGGTTTATATACTCCTGCCATATCAATAGCACCTGTTTGAAGTTCCCCCATTCTAGCTGCTTCTTGTTTCATAACTTTCATTGTTATTTTTTCAAGTTTTACATTTTTAGCATCCCAATAATTCTCATTCTTTTTAAGTTCTGCTTTGTTATTATGAACCCAATTATCTATTACGAATGGTCCACAATAAAGAAGTTTATCTTTCTCAGTACCGTATTGTTCTCCGTATTTTTCAACTACATCTTTTCTTTGTGGAAACATACATTTATTTCCTAATAAATCTATAAAATACGCTGTTGGTTTTTCTAATGTTATTTTTAATGTTTTATCATCAATAGCCTTAACCCCAACTTCATCTACTTTAGCTTTTCCACAGTTGCATTTTTCACCATTTTTTATTGGATATAGTAAATATGCTGATGTACAACCAGTCTTAGGTTCTAATGATCTCTTTAAACTATACTCATAGTCTTGAGCTGTTACAGGTTTACCATCACTCCATTTATTATCTTCTCTTAAATGAAATGTCCACTCCATATTATCATCTGATACATCCCAACTTTTAGCTCCTGCTGGTTCGTGAGTTTTTTTACCATCTTCAATCTTAACTCTCGCAAGCCCCTCTGAAACTGCATTTAACATGTAAACTGCATAAATATCAGATGCCTTTGATGCATCTAATGACTTAGGTTCATTACCCAATAGCACATTTAAGTATTGATTTTTGTCTGGTCCTTTTTCTGCTGTTTCTTTAGCCTTGTCATTAGATTTTGTTCCACCTCCACAACCAATTAAGGTTGAAGACCCCAGTAAAACCATAGAAAGTATTACCGATAAAATTTTTTTACTTTTCATACTTAATCCTCCTTATAATAACACCTATAAAGTTATATGAACATTATTGATTTAAAGGCTAACAATCTATATTGATAGATTAATAATCTTTAAACACAATGATCAAATCATAAATTTTAATTTAAGTGACAAAACACTCTCACTCACATTTTTGTTACTAATTAGAATTATCTGAATATTAATTATAGTTTTATATCCTCTTTCATTAAAAAATACTCCAAATTTAAATTATATCTTAAGTTCAGTATTTTTTAGTTCTTTTAAGTTATTATACATTATTTTTTATAAAAATTCAAAATATTTTTTATATTATGAATTTTAGTTTATGTTGTTTAAATATTGTTTTTTTAGTTCTTTTACAATTAACTACTTCTAGTTTACTTTTACTTATAAATACTCCTATTTAAAATATATTTTCAACTTATAGAAAAATTACTAAAACTTTAATGAAATTGAAATTAAATTTAACGCTAATGAATACAATTCCATTATTAACCAAAATAAAAAGATATCTAATAAAATAATTTAAAATTATCTTAAGATACCTTTTTATTTCATAAAATATATTTATTTAATATAAATGACAAGCTACAAAGTGATCTTTTTTAATTTCTTTAAATTCAGGTTCAACCTCATAACATTTTTTCATTGCATTTTTACATCTTCCTGCAAATCTACATCCTGATTTAGGATTTATTGGACTCGGAACTTCACCCTCCAATTTAATTCTATTTTTTTTCTTTTCTATATCTGGATCTGGGACTGGAATTGCGGATAATAAGGCTTTAGTATAAGGATGTAGTGGCTCTGCATATAATTCTTCACTTGATGCAAGTTCAACCATTTTACCAACATACATAACACCTACTCTGTCTGAAATATGCTTAACCATTGATAAATCATGGGCTATAAATAAATATGTTAATCCAAACTCTTGTTGTAATTTAATTAATAAGTTAACTACCTGCGCTTGAATAGAAACGTCTAATGCGGATATAGGTTCATCACAAACTATAAATTCTGGTTCTATAGCTAAAGCTCTTGCTATTCCTATTCTTTGTCTTTGACCACCTGAAAACTCATGTGGAAATCTTGACGCATGTTCCTTATTTAACCCAACAAGATCTAATAATTCATAGATTCTATTAGTTCGTTCTTGTCCTGAATATAAATTATGAATATCTATCCCTTCTCCAATTATATCTCCTACTGTCATTCTAGGATTTAGAGATGCATATGGATCTTGTAAGATAATTTGTGCTCTTCTTGCAAAAGCCTTTTTTTCCTTTTTATTTAACTTATGAATATCCACACCATCGAAGATTACCTCTCCTTCAGTGGCTGGATAAAGTCCCATAACTGTTCTTCCACAGGTTGTTTTCCCGCACCCTGATTCTCCAACTAACCCCAATGTTTCACCTTTTTTTATAGTAAAACTTACATCATCTACAGCTTTTAAAATAGCTTTAGGACCAACATTAAAATACTTCTTTAAGTTTTTAACTTCAATAAAATCTTTCTCCATGTGCTATTCCCCCTTTACCTTTAAAATACTAGGTATTTCTACTTTTGGAGCATATGGATGTTGTAACCAACAACTTACTTCATGTGTATCACTTATTTTTGATACTTCTGGCATCATTTCTTTGCATATGTCCATGCAATATTCACATCTATCTGCAAACGGACATCCTACTGGAGGTTTTACTAAATCAGGAGGTGTTCCTCCTAATGAATAAAGAGTATCTTTATTCTTAGTCTCTAATCTTGGTACTGATTGAAGTAATGCCCATGTATATGGATGCTTAGGATTATAGAAAATTTCTTCCTTTGTTCCTCTTTCTATAATTTGTCCTGCATACATTACCTGTATTCTATGTGCAACATCTGCAACTACACCTAAATCATGAGTTACTAAGATAACTGCTGTTCCTAATTTCTTCTGAAGATCTGCTATAAGTTCCATAATTTGTGCCTGTATAGTAACATCCAATGCTGTTGTTGGTTCGTCAGCTATAAGAATCTTTGGATTACAAGCAAGAGCTATTGCTATCATTGCTCTCTGTCTCATTCCACCTGAAAATTCATGTGGATATTGTTTAACTCTCTTTTCTGCATTAGGAATACCAACTAAGTTTAACATCTTTATAGATTCTTTTAGTGCATCATTTTTACTCATACCTCTATGAATTATTAAACTCTCAGCTATTTGTTTTCCTACAGTCATAGTTGGATTTAATGATGTCATAGGATCCTGAAATATCATTGATATTTCTGAACCTCTAATTTGTCTTAATTCGTTTTTTGACATTTTTAATACATCTTTATCTCCAAAAATAATTTCTGACTCTTGTTTTATTTCTCCTGGTGGTTCAGGAATTAATCTCATAATTGCCTTTGATGTAATAGTTTTACCACATCCTGACTCTCCTACTACGGCTAAAGTTTCTCCTTTATTTAAGTGGAAACTAACCCCTCTTACAGACTGAACTTCACCTGCATATGTATGGAAAGATACTCTTAAATTTTTTACATCTAAAATTTTTTCCATGATTTATACCCCCTCTATTGACGTAATTTTGGATCTAATGCATCTCTTAATCCATCGCCTAATAATTGGAATGAAAGCATTGTTAAACTTATCATTAACGCTGGGAAAAATAGCTGGTATGGATAAAATAACATATTAGGCTGTGCCGCTGCCGCTAAAGCTCCCCAACTTGTTGAAGGTGAAGGAATACCCAGTCCTATAAAACTTAAGAAAGCCTCTCCAAATATAAATGAAGGTATATCAAAAGTAATGGAAACTATAATAACTCCTAAAGTATTAGGTAATAAATGTTTTCTTATAATTCTAGCTGGACTTGCTCCTAACGCTGCTGCCGCTAAAACATATTCTTGCTCTTTAATTTGTAATATCTGTCCTCTAACAAGTCTTGCCATTCCACACCAACCTGTTATAGTCATAGCTAAAATTAAAGAGAACATTCCTTGACCAAAAATCAAAGATACTAATATTACTACGATTAAATAAGGTATACTTAGTAAAATTTCAACGATTCTCATCATTATATCATCTATAAAGCCACCAAAATAACCTGCAACACCACCATATATTGCTCCTAATACAGTATCAATAACCGCCCCTATTAAACCAATTATGATAGAAACTCTTCCTCCCATCCAGATTCTTGAAAATAAGTCTCTACCTAAATTATCTGTACCAAACCAATGTTCAGAAGATGGAGCCAAATTTATAAGTTGATTATTAACTTGAGCAAAATTCTTTCCTGAAATACTTGGTCCTATCATAGTTAATATTGTTATCAAAATCAAAATTATTAAGGCTACAATTGCTACTTTATTTTGTTTTAATCTTCTCCAAGCATCTTGCCAATAAGACATGCTCGGTCTTAATATTTTTTCTGATTCAGTATTTGTTTTATCTATAAACTTAAATTTTTCTTTTAATATTTTTTCATTATTTATATTTTCGCTCATATTTTTGTCACCCCCATCTATTTAGTATCTGATGATAATTTTATTCTTGGATCTACAATACCATATAATATATCAACAACAACTAAAGCAATAATATAAAGAGATGCCATAAATATTGTTTGACCCATTACCATTGTGTAATCTCTATTTTGTACTGAGGATACAAAGTATTGTCCTAAACCCGGAATTGAGAATATACTCTCTACTACAAAAGATCCTATAAATATCATAGCAATTTGAGGTCCTAAAATTGTAATAACAGGTAATATTGCATTTCTTAATACATGTTTAAATACTAAAGAAATTTTCGATACACCTTTAGCCTCAGCTGTTAGAATATAATCTTGACCTAAGACATCTAAACAGTTCGCTCTCATGTATCTTGCATAAGTAGCTATAGATCCAAAACTCATTGCTATAGTTGGCAGTATTGTATGTTGAAATTCTCCCCAACCTGTTGTTGGTAATAATGTATATTTAACTGTAAATACATATTGTAAAAGTGCTGCTAATACAAAACTCGGAATAGATATTCCTAATATAGCTATAAACATTACAAAATAGTCTGCCCCTTTATTTCTATTAAAGGCTGCAATAATACCTAAAGTTACACCTAAGCCGAACCCTAATACAATTGATTGAATTCCTATTTTACCTGAAATAGGTGCATATTCTTTTATAGTATCCACAACTGATCTACCTGGATATGTTAATGATTCTCCTAAATCACCATGGAAAACTAAATTTTTCATAAAAGTACCGTATTGAACTGCTAAAGGTTTATCTAATCCATACTTTGCATAATAGTTTGCTTTTATTTGAGGAGGTAATTTTCTAGCTAAATCTGCTAGTGGATCTCCTGGAATTGCATGAATTAAAAAGAATGTTATTGTTATCGCTATGTATAGTGTTAATAGCATATATCCTAATCTTTTTAAAATAAATTTAAACACTTTTGCCCCTCCATCTCTTTTTTCTTAATTAGTTAACCGTCTTTTCTTCTATTAAATAAGTTTTATTTTAAAACAGCAGTGCTTATAGCCCTGCTGTTTATTAGTTTTTATCTTCCCTTAGTATAAGCGTATTTAACTTCAGTAGTACCAAATAGTGGTACCATTACGTTATTAACATATTTTCTAGTATATGTTTGTCTCATTCTATAAACAGTTGGTGAAGCTACACCATCTTTTTGTAAAAGTACTTGTTCTGCTTTTTTGAATAACTCTGCTCTTTCTTTATCATCAGAAGTTAATGAAGCTTTATTTATAAGTTCATCGTATTCTTTATTTTTCCATCCTGTTGGAACTACTCCAGCAGTTGAAGTCCACATATCAAAGAAAGTCATAGGATCATTATAATCCCCAGTCCATCCCATACCTGCAAATTGGTAATCTTTTTCATCGGTTCTTTTTGCAAATATTGGCCATTCTACATATTCTATTTTAAGATTAACGCCTAAAGCATTTTTGTAATTTTGTTGATCAAATTCAGCGAATTCTTTTGATCTTGCATCTGTACCTGATTGTAATAGTGTAATACTCATTTTTGCTGGATCTGGATCTGCACCAATTTCTTTTAAGCCTTCTACTAATAGAGCCTTTGGATCTTTATATTGTTCTTTTAGTTTTTTAATTGGTTCATCTTTAACAAGTGATCTATACTCATCCTTTTCTCCAATTAAAACTTGAGGTGCACACCATGCATATGCTGGAGTTGCTAATCCTCTAAATAATGTTTTTGCTTTACCTTCTCTATCATCAGCTAAAATAAATGCTTTTCTTATTTTTTCATTTTTAAAGTATTTATCAGTTTGATTAAAGAAACTATATGCTGTTGAACCATCATATCCTTTTATTACGTTATAATTTTGAGTTGAATCAAATTTTTTAACCCAATCTGGATGTGAAACTGCACCCATATCAATTTGTCCATTTAATAATTCACTCATTCTTGAAGGTTCTTGAGAAATAATTTTCATTGTAACTTTATTAAGCTTTACTGAATTTTTATCCCAATATTGTTCATTCTTCTTAAGTTCTACCTTATTATTATGTACCCAATTAGAAATTGCAAATGGTCCACAGAATATCATTGTATCTTTTTCTGTTCCATATCTTTCACCTGATTTTTCAACTATATCTTTTCTTTGTGGATGCATAACTTTAAAATAAGTTAAGTCTAAGAAATATGCGGTTGGCTTTTCTAATGTTATTTTCAATGTTTTGTCATCTATAACTTTAACTCCTAATTCATTAACTTTAGCTTTTTCAGAGTTAAATTCTTTAGCATTTTTAATTGGGAATAATAGGAAAGCATATGGCGAACCAGTTTTTGCTTCTAATGTTCTTCGTATACCATAAGCATAATCGTTAGCTGTTACTGGCTTTCCATCACTCCATTTATTATCTCTTAAGTGGAATGTCCATTCCTTTTTATCATTACTTACATCCCATTTTTCAGCACCTGCTGGTTTAATAACATCTTTTCCATTTTCTTGTTCTACTCTTGTAAGTCCTTCCATTACTTCATTTAGAACTTGACTTGAATATAGATCTGAAGCTTTAGATGCATCTAAACTTTTTGGTTCTGCCCCCAAAACTAAATTTAAATATTGCTCCTTATCCATTTCTCCGTTTGCCGTATTTGCAGATCCCTTATTACTTGAACTTCCACATCCTACTAACATTGCAGAAGTTAAAAGAGATACTGAAAGTACTGCTGATAGTATTCTTTTACTTTTCATCTTTATGCCTCCTTCTTGTAAATTATATTTATATACTAATATAGTACATATTCGACATATATTAATATATTTCTACATTCATAGTTTGGTTATTTAATTCCAAATTTATTCTTTAATAAATAATCTTTATTAATTATATTTTCAGAACATTTCACCAGTAAATTATAGTTACAAATCATGATTAACCTAAGCTTTTGCAAAGCTTGTACAGTTTTTCCTACTATTTAAATTATTTTTAATAATATTAATTTAGCATTCATATTGCAACTTTAAATTTACCAAAAACTATTTTTCAAACAACTTTTCGTGTAAATTATTATTAAAACTATATCACCTTTTAAAAAAAATGTCAAATATATATTAAATTTTTTTTAATAGATTTAAATTTTAAAAGATTGATTAATTTATTATTTATTCATAGTTTTTTCATCATACTCTAATAGACATATAATAATATCAATACCTCCAGTTCATTTTCATTATTTTATAAAAATTTTGAATTAAGCTTGAAAAAATTCATTTTTTTATATAAATGAATTTTTTATTGTTTAATCTCTTATAGCGCTATTTCATTGACTTTATTCGGTTTTACTTGCTTTTGGCAAGGATTCGTTTTCTACTTTTTTTGATTTTTTAAAACATTTTTTACAAAATGAATTGATTTATCTCTTCTAAAAATGTATTTTGCAACTTTTGTATTCATAACTTTCATATTTGCATTATAATTATTTAATACTTGTTTATCAAAAATTAAATAATTTCATATAATATTGATATGTAAAAAACTATATAAATTTTTCTCTTTAAGTTATATAATAATAAATGAAAATATATTTAGGAGGGATTTTATGAAACTCAATATAGCAGTTGTAGGCTCAACTGGTATGGTAGGAAGACAAATGATAAGTATTCTAGAAGAAAGAAACTTACCAATAGATAATATTTATTTTTATGCTTCTAAAAAATCAGCTGGAACTTCCTTAAAATTTAATGATAAAGATATTACTGTTGAAGAATTAAAAGAAGATAATATAAAAAATAAAACAATTCACATTGCACTTTTCTCTGCAGGTGGAAACACTTCATTAGAATATGCTCCTATTTTCACTAAATATGGTGCTATAGTTGTAGATAATAGTAGTGCTTGGAGAATGAATCCTGAAGTACCTCTAGTAGTTCCTGAAGTCAACCCTGAAGATCTTTCTTGGCATAAAGGTATAATTGCTAATCCCAATTGTTCTACAATACAAGCAATGGTAGCTTTAAAACCTCTTCAAGATAAATATGGACTAAAAAGAATTATATATTCAACTTATCAGGCTGTTTCAGGTGCAGGTATCGGAGGATATAATGATTTATTAGATGGATATAAAGGAGAAGAACCAAAAAAATTCCCTTATCCCATTGCTGGAAACATGTTGCCTCATATAGATGTTTTCCTAGACAATGGATATTCAAAAGAAGAAATGAAGATGATTGAAGAAACAAAAAAAATTCTTCATGATTCTGAATTAAAAATTACAGCCACAACTGTAAGAGTTCCTGTACTTTATGGACATAGCGAAAGTATTAATGTAGAATTGAAAAATTCTTTTGAAATAAATGACGTATTCCAATTATTTAAAAACGCTAAAGGAATAGTACTACAAGATGATCTTAAAAATCTTGTATATCCAACGCCACTATTCGCCGCAGGTAAAGATCCAGTATTTGTTGGTAGAATAAGAAAAGATTTTAGTGTAGAGAGCGGACTAAACCTTTGGGTAGTTGCAGATAATATTAGAAAAGGTGCCGCTCTTAATGCAGTTCAAATTGTAGAATTATTAATTCCTACAATTAAATAAGAAAGGAGTGACTTTTTATGACAATTTTTAGAGGTTCAGGGGTTGCCCTAGTTACCCCTTTTAATAAGGAAGGTGTAGACTTTAAAAAATTAAAAGAGTTAATTGAATTACACCTCTCTTCTTCCACAGATGCAATAATAGTATGTGGTACTACCGGTGAAGCTTCTACTATGACAGAAACCGAAAAAAAAGAAACAATTAAGTTTGTAGTAGATACTGTTAATAAAAAAATTCCCGTTATCGCAGGTACGGGATCAAATAATACAGAAGCTTCTATTAAAATGTGTAAATGGGCTGAAGGTATAGGAGTAGATGGTATACTAGTAATTACTCCTTATTACAATAAAACTACTCAAAAAGGATTGATTCAACATTTTGAGGCAATTGATTCTGCAGTTAATATTCCTATAATATTATATAATGTTCCAGGAAGAACAGGAATGAATCTTCATCCTGAAACGATTTTATCTCTTACAAAAACTTGTAAGAATATAGTTGCAGTAAAAGAAGCTAGCGGAAATATTAGTCAAGTAGCTAAAATAAAAGCTTTATGTGGTGATAAAATAGATATATATTCAGGAAATGATGATCAAATTGTTCCTATATTATCTCTTGGTGGTATAGGTGTTATCTCTGTACTTGCCAACGTAGTTCCAAAGCAAGTACATGATATGGTATTTAATTATCTTAATGGAAATGTTTCAGAAGCACTTAGACTTCAATTAGAATATCTTTCTTTAACAGATGCATTATTTATAGAAACAAATCCTATTCCTGTAAAAACTGCTTTAAACCTAATGAATATGAATGTAGGTAATTTAAGACTTCCATTATGTGATATGGAAGATAACAACTTAGAAATTTTGAGAAATGAATTAAAAAAATGTAATTTAATCTAGGAGGATAGTAATGACTAAAATTATTTTAAGTGGTTGTGCTGGTAAAATGGGCAAAATGATAACTGAATGTGTACAAAAAAAAGATAACCTTTCTATAGTAGCTGGTATAGATTTAAATTGCCAACAAAACCTTAACTATCCTGTTTTCAAAAATATTGAAGACTGTGACATAAGTGCTGATGTTATCATAGATTTTTCTAGACCTAGCAGTTTAGATAGTATTATGAGATACTCAAAAAATCATAAAACTCCAGTTGTAATTTGTACAACTGGTTATTCAGAAGAGCAACGAAACGCTATTGATGAATTGAGTAATCATGTAGGAGTTTTCCATTCAGCTAATATGTCTATAGGAATAAACTTAGTTAATTCCTTATTAAAACAAATTAGTTCAAAACTTTTTGGAGATTATGACATAGAAATTATAGAAAAACATCATAATCAAAAAGTAGATTCTCCAAGTGGTACTGCTTTATTACTTGCAAATACTATAAAAAACTCTATTGAAGATAAAACAGAATTTATATATGGTAGAGAAGGACATCATAAAAGAGATCAAAAAGAAATAGGAATTCACGCTATAAGAGGTGGAAATATTATTGGTGATCATTCAGTAATATTTGCAGGTGAAGGTGAGTGTATTGAAATTACTCACAAAGCTATTTCTCGAGAAGTATTTGCAATTGGTGCTTTAAAGGCTGCAGAATTCATGAAAGATAAAAAACCTGGCAAATATGATATGGATAATATAGTTAATAGTTAATAGTTAAAACACCTTGTACAATAATACAAGGTGTTTTTTTATTACTTAATTGCATTTTTTATATTTTCTAAAGCTATTTTTAACAAACTTCTTCTACATGCAATGTTCATTCTTACAAAACTTTCCCCTTCAATTCCAAACATACTTCCCTTATTTAAAATTAACTTACATTTATCTATAAAAAATCTATTAAGCTCTTCCCCATTAAATCCTAATTTCGAACAATTTAACCACAGTAAATAAGTACCTTCTGTTTCCACTACTTTAATATGTGGAATATACTTTTTAAAATACTCAACTGCATATTCTTTATTTTTTTCTATATAAGAATTTAATTCTCCTAAATACCCTTCACCTTCATTATATGCCGCCTCTAGTACACTAGTAGCAAAAATGTTAGGTTTATTTATAAAATTATCATCTAAAACCTTTTGAACTTTTTCTCTTATGGTCTTATTACATATAATTAAGTTAGATACTTGAAAACCAGCTAAATTAAAAGTCTTCGTAGGCGCTTCTGTTATAATACATTTTTCTTTTATTCTCTCATCTACAGTACTTAAAACATTATGCTGATTATCTTTGAAAATTAGATCTTTATGAATTTCATCTGAAATTATAACAATATTTTGCTCTAAACAAATATCAATTAATTTTTGTAATTCTTCTTTTGTCCAAACTCTTCCTACTGGATTGTGTGGGCTACATAAAATTAATACTTTTGTTTTAGAAGTTATTTTTTTCTTTAAATCTTCAAAATCCATAAAATACTTATTATCTTTATATATAAGTGGATTGTTAACCACAGTACATCCTGCTCTTTCTATAACTTCATGGAATCTATGATATACAGGTGGTTGAATTATTATTTCATCCTTAGGATTTGTTATAGCCTTTATAGCATATAAAATTCCATGAATAACTGAAGGAGTAAATAAAATTTCTTCTTTTTTTATATTAAAATTATATCGTTTTGTATTCCAACTTATTATAGCTTCATAATAACTATCTGGAATTATACTATATCCATACACACCCTCTGAAAGTTTTTTTTCTATAACATTATTAATAAAATCTCCACATTTAAAATCCATATCTGCTACAGACATAGAAATTAAATCTTCCTTTGTATTAATCGAATCCCATTTAGATGAATTAGTACCTTTCCTTATTACTTCTTGATCAAAATCATACACTTTAATTACCCCACTTCTTTTATTTATTTAAAGTTTGCAAATACTTCTCCATCTTATCTAATGCCAATCTTAATTCTTCCATGGAGTATGAATAAGATATCCTAACAAATCCTTCTCCCAAACTTCCAAAAGCAGTTCCTGGTATAATGGCCACCTTTTCTTTCTGTAATAATTCCGTACAAAATTTAAAACTATCATTACTAAATTTTTTTATACTAGGAAATGCATAAAATGCACCTTTAGGTTTAACAAGCTCTAATCCCATATTTAAAAGTCTTTCATATACATAATCTCTTCTCTTTTTAAATTCATCTCTCATAGCATATACTTCATTCATACAATACTTTAAACCTGCATAGGCTCCCCATTGCGAAATCGATGTAGCACAAGATACGCTATATTGATGTACCTTCATTATATGTTTCATAAGTTGAGGACATGCACATACATATCCTACTCTTAATCCAGTCATAGAAAACATCTTAGAAAAACCACCAATTAAAATAATTTTTTCTTTAATATCTTCCAATTGAGCTACAGAATAATATTCTTCTTCATATATCAAAGAGGCATAAATCTCATCACTTACTACAATTATATTATGTTCTTTTATTATCTTATGTAATTCTTGTAAATCTTCTTTAGTTAATACAGAACCAGTTGGATTAGTAGGAAATGATAATACCAATACTTTTGGGTCATGTAACTTTATTTCTTTTTCTAAAGATTTTATATCTATAGTAAAATCATTTTTCAAGGAATAATTCACAACTTCTCCACCTGCTATTTTAACACAACTTTCATAAGCTGGATAAGCTGGATTTGGAATTAATATCTTATCACCTTTATCTATTAAAGATAAAAATACAGAATTTAATCCCTCACTTCCCCCTACAGTAACACAAATTTCATCTTCACTATACTTAATTCCTAAACTTCTTAGATATAAACTTATTTGTTCTCTTAATTCAAAAATTCCAGCATTAGCTGTATATCTTGTTTTATCATCTTCTATTGCTTTAATCATATATTCTTTTACAATCTTAGGAACTTGAAAATCTGGTTCTCCCAAAGTTAAAGATATAGCTCCTGGTACTTTTACAACTTCATTATAAAATTTTCTTATACCTGATATTTCAATTTTTCTCACCTGTTTAGAAATTAAATTTTCCATATAATCACCTTAACTCTCTATTCTTATATTACTTACTATGTATTGTAAATCTATTCTCATTTTCTTTCAATAATTTTTATATTTAGGTTGCTCTTTTTACATAAAATAAGGTAAAATAATATGTAGTTCAAATTTACTAATGTTTATTTTTCATATTTTGTGTAAAAATATAGTTATGATAAATAATTTTGTGAAAGGAGTATTAAAATGAATTATAATTTAACTGATCCATATGAAATAGCAAGATATATAAAAGAAGCCGAAAAATCTACTCCTTGTAAAGCTTATATTCAAGGAAATTTAGGGAATCTTTCTTTAGAAAACATACAGGTTTTTAGTAATGGTAACTTGTACATATTATTTGGTGAAAACAGTAATATAGTAAAATTTCTAGAAGAGAATAAAGATAAAATTGAGAACTTTAGATTAGAGGTTGATAGAAGAAATTCTGCAATTCCTTTACTTGACTTAAGTGAACTTGATGCACGTATAGAACCTGGTGCATTAATTCGTGATAAAGTATCTATAGGTAAAAAAGTAGTTGTCATGATGGGCGCAGTTATAAATATAGGTGCTGAAATTGGTGATGAATCTATGATAGATATGAATGCCGTACTCGGTGCTAGAGCAAAAGTTGGTAAACGTTGTCACGTTGGTGCTGGTGCCGTTATAGCCGGAGTTTTAGAACCACCTAGCAAATCTCCTTCAGAAATAGGAGACAATGTAGTATTAGGTGCCAATTGCGTGATACTTGAAGGAGTTAAAATTGGCTCTAATTCTGTAGTAGCTGCCGGTTCAATAGTAACTCAAGATGTACCTGAAAATGTAGTGGTAGCTGGAACACCTGCTAAAATAGTTAAGACTGTAGATGTAAAGACTAAGAGCAAAACTGAAATTCTAGATGATTTAAGAAAATAGGTTTTGTTAAAAATGGCTATCTTTAAATATTTATTTAGAGATAGCCATTTATTTAAACAATATAAATTATATCTTAAATTATATCTTGTTCTGTAATTACAAAATTATCATCTGAGTTTTCTTCTAAACCTTCAACTTCTCCATCATCATCCACACGTTCCATTTTAGATATAGAAACCTCATATGCCATTTTTTGAATTACATCTTCTCCAACTTTCTTTTGATATTCTCTACTTTGAAGTCTACCCCAAATTCTTATATTATCTCCAACATCTAAAGTCTTAGAATATCTTGAATTTCTTCCCCATGCTATTGTTGGAATATAATCTGATTTATTATAGGGTCTATTTACCGCTAGCAACATATCAGCAATTTCTCTTCCAAAAGGTGTTCTTCTATATACTGGTCTCTTACATATAAAACCATTTAAAAAGATTTGATTTGGATTTTTACTTCTTTCAGTACATTCATATATATCTCTAGCAAATACTGTTAGAATCAATCTATTAGCTCCATCCACATATTTATTATAAGATCTTAATTGACCTTCAATAATTACATCTGCCCCAATTTTTACATCAAAAGTTGTTAATAATCTTTCTGATATAGTGACATTTAACTTGTCCTTAGCATCACTTAGTCTAGAAACTTCTATGTAGAAGGAATAAAAACCCTCACCATACATATCATGACTAAATTCTAAGTTTGAAATAACAGTCCCCTCTAAATAAATGTTATTATTACTCATTAAATTGTCCATTATAGCCCCTCTTCCCTTCGTTTTTTAAATTTTTATAATAGATTATATTATAAACTTTAAATTAATATAACCCCTTTTTTATAATATTTGTTATTTTAGTTATATTTATAACTACATTTCCATTATAATACAGTTGATTACAAAAGTTCAATATATTTCACATAATATTTTGAAATAGTTATTGTCTATTCAATTTATTTAATTAATCTTCATTCTTTATTTGTTTACCTGTAGAATCAATATAATACTCATCTTTATAGATTAAATCAGAAACTTTTACAAATTTATATCCTTCATTCTTCAATTTTTCTAAGATTTTTGGAAGATTTTCTGGTGTAAACTTAGCATCATTATGAAATAATATTATTGATCCTGGTTTTACTTTTTTTATAACTTTATTATACTCTATATCTAAACCTTTTTCTTTCCAATCTACACTATCTACATCCCATTGAATGCATTTATGATGTGTACTCTCTGCCGCTTCTATAGATTCATTGCTATATGCACCTGAAGGAAATCTAAATAACTTAGTCTTTTCCCCTGTAACCCCCATAATTTTTGCATCAGTAACTGCAATTTCTTGAACTACTTTATCTCTAGAAATCTTGCTCATATCAGGATGTAAATTAGAATGATTACCTATTTCATGTCCTTTTTCATGTAATAACTTTAGTTTGTCAGGATACTTATCTACCCAGCATCCCATTACAAAGAATGTAGCCTTTGCATTATATTTATCTAAGGTTTCTAATATCTTTTGTGAATTATCTTTTCCCCAATTTACATCAAAAGAAATAGCTACTTTTTTATCTTTTGTATCTACACAATAAATAGGCAACCTTCTATTATCTTTAGCAAAAACTGAAAAAGATTTATTTTTTATGCCTATACTTAAGCAGAAAACTAATACTAAACATATTCCAATACCTGTGTAGACTATTGAGTTTCTTTTTAGTTTCATATTTTTTCCCTCCTATACAAATTATCATTAAATTTATATTCATTAATTTAACGTAGTATGATAGAATAATTATTGAAACTAGTTTTTAAAAAGTTTATTATCTTTTTATTAAATCCTAGCAAGGGAGGGATATAATGAAAAACGATACATTAGAACTTGCTGAGAACAAACTTCTAATACTCTATATTATAAATGAAATTAAATTGCCTATATCAAACTTGCAATTAACAGAAATAGTATTGGAAAACAATTTTTTAAATTATTTTAATTTACAGCAGTATCTACTTGAATTAAATTCTTCTGACTTTATTAAAACTATAGAAAAAGATGATAAAATACGCCTATGCATAACTAGTAAAGGCAAAAAAGTTTTAAATATGTTTTTCAATAGAATTTCCAAAAATAAAATTGAAAGAATTAATATCTATTTAGAAAAACACATGGATAATATAAAAAAGCAGATAACAATAACTGCTGATTACACTATAGAAAAGAGTAATAACTTTATTGTTACCTTAGGTGCTCATGAAAATGAATCTATACTTATAGAAATAAATCTTATGGTTCCATCCAATAAACAAGCTAGAGACCTATGTGTTAGATGGAAGGAAAACTCAGCCCAATTATATGATACTATTATTAAGAGTTTAATAGATGATAATTAAACCAATATCATACTATTGGGCTCTTTCCCAATATATATCCTTCTTATATTACATTTAATCAAATCAACTTTATATAATAAACTGTTATAATAATCTCCTACATATAATTTATCATCTATATTTAAAATTCCTTTTGGCATTCCTCCTAAGTTTATTTTTTTACTATTCTTTAAATTGCTCATATCTATAATACTTATACTTCCTTCTTCAAAATTTGACACATACACTTTATTGTTTTTATTAAATAAATCTACAGGCCCCTTACCTACACTGACACTTTTAATATATTTAAGCTTCATATCTATTATTTTTATATCTCCTACATTATATCTTCCGAGCTCACTATTGGTAACTAAAATATGTTCATCATTTTCACCTAAAATACACTTTGTAGGATAATACCCTACTTTTATAGTATCTATTATTAAATTATCTTTAAGATCTACTATATTTAAAGTTCCATTAACCATATTACAAACCACTAATAACTTTAACTTTTCACTTATATCTACGCTATGAGGACATGCTCCACATGGAATACTTTCTTCTAATTTTTTTTCTCTTAGATTAAATATCTTTAAATCATTTGTATCACCACATGCAATATATGCCTTTTCATTATATACCTTTATATCATTACAATTAGCACCAATATAATAACTGTTTATTTCTCCACTAGCTAAATTTATAAGTGTAATATCATTACTAAAATTATTAGCTGTTATTAAATAATTTTTATATCTACATATTCCATGGGGACCTACCCTACCTTTTGATGATAATTTAATTTTTTTCTCTTCTTTAAATTCCTTTAAATTAATTTGAGATATAGAATCTGAATAAGTATTACATATATATATATTCTTCACTTGTTTCCCTCCCTTCTATAGTAAATACTTATATTTCTTGCCTAAACTTAAAAGGTGATATAAAATAATATATGAAAATTTATATAAAGGGGTGACATTATTATGTTTACATATAAGCCAACAGGTGTCTGTGCTAAGGAGATACAGTTTGATATTAAAGATAGCAAAATAACTAATGTTTCATTTATAGGTGGATGTGAAGGAAACTTAAAAGGTATCTCCAGTCTCTTAGAAGGTATGAATGTTGATGAAGCTATTAAAAGATTAGAAGGTATCGATTGTCACAATAAAGGCACTTCTTGTCCTGATCAATTTGCACATGCTTTAAAAGAGCAGATTAAATAATTTATAATAAAAAAGTAGCTACTTCAAAAAGAAAATATTTTCCCTTTTGAAATAACTACTTTTCCATTAAATATTATTATTTAAATCCTCTTATAATCTTTCTCATATCACCTATCATATATAATGATCCACTTATTAAAATCAAATCATCTTGTTTAGCTAAACCTAAAGCCTTTTCATATGCTTCTTCATAACTTTCTATGGAAACACAATTTGAATTGTATTCTGAAACAACATCCTTCAATTCATGAGCAAGTTTGGCTCTTTCACTATGTGGAGTTACTGTTATTACTTTCTTCGCTATAGGTGCTATAACCTTCACCATATTATGGACTTCTTTATCTGCTAAAATTCCAAGAATCAATATAATATTATTATATTTAAAATACGTATCTATGCTATCCTTTAAACTTTTAATCCCATCAATATTATGTGCTCCATCAATTACAACCATAGGATTATTGTTCATTATCTCCATTCTACCTAACCATCTAACTTTGGCTAATCCATTTTCTATACTTTCTTTTGTAATCTTATAACCTAAATCAATCAATTTTTCCAAAGTATAAATACTAACAGTACAATTTAACAATTGATGTTTTCCAAGTAAATTTAATTTAATATTATATATATTTTTATTTCCTTTAACCTCAATTAACTGTTTTACTCTACCTTTTTCTTCTATGTTATTTAAAAACTTTACATCGTCATCTTTTACTTTTATCATTGAAGAATTTCTTTCATCACATAACTTTTGTAAAACTTGTTCGCAACTTTTGTTTTGAGGATATAATATTAAAGGTATATGTTTTTTTATAATCCCGCCTTTTTCAAAGGCTATATCTTCTAAAGAATTACCTAGAATATTCATATGATCAAAACTTATAGATGTTATAACACTAACTTCAGGTATAATTACATTAGTGGAATCTAGTCTACCCCCTAATCCCACCTCTATTATAGCTAAATCTACATTTTTTCTATAAAAATATAAAAAAGCTGCACAAGTTATAATTTCAAAATAAGTTGGTTCACCATATCCTTCTTCTATAACCCTTGCAATTATAGCCGATATTTCTGTTATAAGGTTAGCAAACTCATCCTTTTCTATACATCTATTATTCACTTGCATTCTTTCTTCAAATTCTTCAATATATGGTGAAGTATACATACCAACCGTATATCCTGATTCTACTAATACACTATTTATCATAGCTGTAGTAGATCCTTTTCCATTTGTTCCAGCTATATGTACAGTTTTTATCTTTTTATGAGGATTATCTAAAAGTTCTAAAATTCTTTCTGTTCTTTCAAGTCCTAACTTCATACCAAATCTCGCTGTATTTTCAACATACTCTATAGCTTCTTTATAATTCATTTTTCATCTACTCCTATTTATATACTACTTAAAGTATACCACTAAAAATATCCTAAATTCTATAAGCTTCTATAGTTCTTTTTATATATTTTATAGTTTTTTCTACAGCTTCTTCAACTGTATAATCACACTTCTTTTTTAACATTCTACTTAACATACCTTGATAAATTAATACATTCATTTCATTTATATCCCTTAAATCCTGTTCCTTTATAAAATTATCTTTAGATGCTTTTTTTAGAATTTCATAATCTCTAAGATGAATATTATTTTCTAAAAACATAGGTAGAAACTGCTTTGTCTCTTCTCCCAATTCTTCTGGGAAGATAGAATAATATAATTTCATAGAACTATTAATTCGATCTGAACAATATTCTCCAAAAAAAATAAGGTTATATATTTCTGGTTCTAAATATGAATGATATGCAAAACATTTCCATACATCAAAATATAATTCTAATGAATCCTTAGAATCTTTAGTGTAATTATATAAATCCTCAGCATATGATTTTAAATACTTCATAGATGCCATAAAAATCAGATGATTTAAATTATCAAAGTAATTGTATATAGTTGCACTATTATACCCAGCCATATCTCCAACTTTTCTAATAGTCACATTTTTTATACCTTCGTTTTCTATTATTTCATTAGTAGATTCAATAAAATATTTCATCATTCTTCTTTTTTGAATTTCTTTTTTATCCATAATTATTCACCACACCCTTTAAAGAAATCATTGCAAAAATATTATATCAATAAATCATGATTTATCAAAATTACATAAAGTATTGAAATTCCTTATAAATTCTATTTAATATTCAAATAACCTCATTTGATTTAATTTTCACAATTTTGATTGAATTATAATCATATTGGTGATATAATCATGATTATAAAATAAGTAATTTTCTAAAAAGTCCTTATTTTCTTCACAATTTTAAAGGGAATTATTTAAAATTAACTTAAAATAACTGATATTTTGAAAGGAGTGTTTGATTTGAAACTTGAAATCGGAAACTTTTACGTTAAAAACATTATCTTTGGAGACAAGCTATCTTTTTCTAATGGTACTTTAACAATCGCCAAAGAAGAAGCACTTAATTTTATTAAAGAAGATGAACACATAACTGAGGCTGAGTTGTATATAGTTAAACCTGGTGATGAAGTTAGATTATGTCCTGTTAAAGAAGCAATAGAGCCTAGGGTTAAGTTAAATGGTAATTCACTATTCCCTGGTTATACAGGTGATTTAGTTCCTTGTGGAAATGGAAAATCTCACGCTTTAAAAAATTGTAGTGTTTTAGTAGTAGGAAAACACTGGGGTGGCTTCCAAGATGGATTAATTGACATGTCTGGAGAAGGTGCTAAATATACTTACTTCTCAAAACTTCAAAACATAGTATTAGTCGCTGATACTGATGAAGAATTTGAAAAGAGAGAACAACAAAAGAAAAATAATGCATTAAGAAGAGCTGGCCATCGTCTAGCAGAATTTATAGGTAATTGTGTTAAAGATTTAACACCAGAAGATACAGATATTTTTGAACTTGATTCAGTATCTGAAAATGCTAAAAAATTATCTTCTCTTCCTAAAGTTGTATATGTAATGCAACCTCAATCTCAAATGGAGGAAATAGGATACAATACTTTAGTATATGGATGGGATGCTAACAGAATGCTTCCAACATTTATGCATCCAAATGAAATTTTAGATGGTGCCTTAGTTTCAGGAAGCTTTATGCCTTGCTCTTCTAAATGGAGCACTTATGATTATCAAAATAATCCAACTCTAAAAAGACTTTACAAAGAACATGGAAAAACATTAAACTTCTTAGGAATTATAATGTCTAATCTAAACGTTGCATTAGAACAAAAAGAAAGAGCTGCTATATTTGTTGCTCAAATGGCTAAATCATTAGGAGCTGATGGTGCTATAGTATCCGAAGAAGGTTATGGTAATCCGGATGCAGACTATGTAGCATGTTTAGTTGCACTTGAAGATGTAGGTGTAAAAACTGTAGGTCTTACTAATGAATGTACTGGAAGAGATGGTAATTCTCAACCACTTGTTACTCTTGATGAAAAAATAACTGCTATGGTATCTACAGGTAATGTTTCTGAATTAATAAAACTTCCTCCAATGAAAACAGTAATTGGTGAACTTGAAGCTCTAGGAAGAGATGGTCTTTCTGGTGGGTGGTCAAATGATGAAATTCTTGGACCTTCCGTTAAAGAAGATGGTTCTATAATACTTGAAAATAATGCTATGTTCTGTGGAGACCAAATAATCGGTTGGTCTACTAAAACTATGAAAGAATTTTAATTTAACTTACTAAAGGAGGCAATACTATGAAAAAAGCAATTATGTATGTAAACCAATTCTTCGGACAAATTGGTGGTGAAGATAAGGCAGATTTTGCTCCTATTATAGAGGAAGGATTAATTGGCCCTGCAATCCAACTTAATAAAGTTTTAGATGCTGAAGTTACTCACACTATAATATGTGGTGATAATTTTATGGGGTCTAATACTGAAGAAGCTGTAAAAATTATATTATCATTTTTAGAGGATAAGGATTTCGATATTTTCTTTGCTGGACCTGCTTTCCAAGCTGGAAGATATGGAGTAGCTTGTGGTGAAATTTGTAAAGCTATAAAAGCTAAATTTAACGTGCCAGTAATAACTTCTATGCATATAGAAAATCCTGGTGTAGAAATGTTTAAAAAAGATATGTATGTATTTAAAGGTGGTCATAGTGCTGCTAAAATGAGATCTGATATAACTGCTATGGCTAAATTCGGTAATAAACTTTTAAATGGTGAAGAAAACCTAGGTGCCGAAGAAGAAGGATATTATACTCGTGGTATTAGACATCAAATTTGGAGAAAAGATAACGTTCAAGCTTGTAATAGAGCAGTAGAAATGTTACTTTGTAAATTACAAGATAAACCTTATAATACAGAATTACCTATACCTAAATTAGATAGGGTTCCTATAGCCCCTGCCATAAAAGTTTTAAGCAAAGCTAAAATAGCTCTTGTTAATACCGGTGGTATAGTTCCTGTAGATAATCCTGATAGAATTCAATCTGCATCAGCTACTAGATGGGGAAAATATGATATTTCTAATTGTGATGGATTAAAAGGTGGAGAATATAAAACTATTCATGCTGGTTTCGATCCTGCTGCCGCTGATAATGATCCTGATGTCATAACACCTATTGATGCATTAAAAGCATATGAAAAAGAAGGAAAAATCGGTAAACTTCATGATTATTTCTACTCTACTGTTGGAACTGGTACAACTCAAGCTGAAGCTGCTAGAATGGCAAATGAGATAGTGCCTTTGTTAAAACAAGATAATGTAGATGGTATTATAATGGTATCTACATGAGGAACTTGTACACGTTGCGGTGCAACAATGGTAAAAGAATTTGAAAAAGCAGGTTTCCCTATAGTTCAAATGGCTAACTTAATTCCTGTAGCAAAAACAGTTGGTGCTAACAGAATAGTTCCTACTATATCTATACCTTATCCTCTTGGTGACCCTTCTACTTCTAAAGAAGAACAATGGAAATTACGTTATCATAGAGTTGGTATTGCATTAGATGCACTTGCTACTGATATAACAGAACAAACTACATTCAAAGTAAAATTCTAACCCTCAAGTTTTAAATATAAAATAATAGATTGGTGGGATTTGAATGAAAACAACTATAAGTAAGAAAACTTCTAGTGGTAAAGATGTTTACTATATATCTCTTATAGTTACATTTGTTATTGCATTGTGGGCTATAGTATCTGAAAAAGGATTCTCTGCTGCTGCAAATAAACTTCTTAAATTTTTAACCACTAATTTTGGTTGGGCATATTTATTATCGCTATTTATATTTTTATTATTTGCTCTATGGCTAGCTTTTAGTAAGTTTGGGAACATAAAACTTGGACCAGATGACTCCGTTCCTGAATATAGTACTATATCTTGGTTTGCTATGTTATTCGGAGCTGGTATGGGAATTGGATTAGTATTTTGGGGAATAGCGGAACCTATATCTCACTTTACAAATCCACCTAGTGGTATAACTCCAGGATCATTAGAAGCCTCTCATTTTGCAATGAAATCTTGCTTCATGCACTGGGGATTCCATCCTTGGGCTAATTATAGTATTATAGGTTTAGCACTAGCATATTTTCAATTTAGAAAAAATTCACCTGGATTAATTAGCAGTATTTTCACCCCTTTAATAGGTGAAAAAGGTGTTAAAGGCCCTATTGGTAAATTTATAGATATTGCAGCTGTATTAGCTACAGTTGCTGGTGTTGCTACATCTTTAGGATTAGGTACATTGCAAATAAATAGTGGTCTTAACTATTTGTTTAAGATTCCTAATACTCACTTAGTTCAAGTTATAATAATCCTAGTGGTTACTATAATAACTATTTGGTCTGCTGTAAGTGGAATTGAAAAAGGTATAAAAGTTATATCAGATGTTAATTTATATTTAGCATTTGGAATATTAATTTTATCCTTTTTAATAGGACCAACTATCAAAATCGTAAATTCAACACTTAATGATTTTGGAATATATGTATCATCTATAATTCCTGATAGTTTATCTATCCAAGCCTTTGGTGACAATGGTTGGTTAAATTCTTGGAGAATATTCTATTGGGCATGGTGGATTGCTTGGGCTCCTTTTGTTGGTACATTTATAGCTCGTATCTCCAAGGGAAGAACTATAAGAGAATTTATCCTTGGTGTAATATTTGCACCTTCATTAGCATCAATTATTTGGTTTGGAGTGTTCGGAACTCTTGGATTAAATCTTGGTTTTACACATAAATTAGGATTAGATGCACTAAAAAATATAGCTTCTACACCTGAAACTGCTTTCTTCGCTGTAATGAAAAATTATAATTTGGGAATAATTATTTCATTAATTGCTGTAGTTCTACTTTGCACATTCTTTATAACTTCAGCTAACTCAGCTACATTTGTTTTAGGTATGCTTACATCTAATGGTGATTTAAATCCTTCTAGTAAAAAGAAAATAATTTGGGGAATTGTACAAGCTTTACTTGCCACTGCCCTACTTTTAGCTGGTGGACTTAATGCTTTACAAACTGCCTCTGTAGCATCGGCATTCCCATTTATATTTATAATGTTATTTGCATGTATATCCTTGTATAAATCCTTAAAATCCGAAACTGTACCTCCTACCAAAAATATAAAAAACAAATAAAAAAACTACTTATAAATTAAAATAGTCATTAAAATAAAAGTCGTAACTTTTTACATTATTATACTAACAAATAATTTTGTAGAAGTCACGACTTTTTATCATATTTTACTATTATTTTTTATAATATATACAGAACTAATTATTTTGTTAAACTATTAATTCTTTCTATTACAGAATCGTACATTTCTTTATATTTTTTACCTTTTTCTTTCTCTTCATTAACAACAGCTTCTGGTGCCTTGCTAACAAATCTTTCGTTAGAAAGTTTTTTCTCTACTCTATCTATTTCTTTAGCTAACTTTTCTTTTTCCTTATTCAATCTTTCAAGCTCTTTTTCAAGGTCAACTAAATCAAGTAATGGCATATAAATTTCTGCACCTTTTGTTACTACTGAAACTGTATCTTCTGGTGCTTCTTCTTTTGATCCTAAGAAAGTAACTTCACTTGCTGATGCTAATTTTTCGAAGTACATAGAACCTTCTTTAAATGCTTCTATTCCTTCTATAGCATAAATCATAAGTTTAGCTTTTCTTGAATTCGGAACATTCATTTCAGCTCTAACATTTCTTAAAGCTGTAATAGCCTCAATTACATAATTCATTTTTTCTTCTGCTTCTTTATCATTTAATTCTTCTCTATATTCTGGCCATTGTGAAATTGTAATTGATTCAAATTCTGTATCTAAATGAGTGTATATTTCTTCTGTGATATAAGGCATTACTGGATGTAATAATTGTAGTCCTGTAGTTAAAACAGTGTTTAATACATTGTATGCTACACCTTTAGCCTCTTCATTATCTGAGAAGAATACTGGTTTTACAAGTTCTATATACCAGTCACAGAACTCATTCCACATAAAGTCATAAATCTTTTGAACAGCAATACCTATTTCAAATTTTTCTATATTATCAGTAACCTCTTTAGCTACAGTATTCATTCTTGATAAGATCCATCTATCGGCTATTGAATAGTTCTTACACTCTTTGTATTTATCCATTATTTCTTTATCAAGATTCATCATAACAAATCTTGAAGCATTCCAAATCTTATTTGCAAAATTTCTAGCTGACTCAACTCTTTCTTCATAGAATCTTATATCATTACCTGGTGCATTCCCTGTAACTAACATAAATCTTAATGCGTCAGCACCATATTTATCTATGATCTCTAATGGATCAACACCATTTCCTAGAGATTTAGACATTTTTCTTCCTTCACTATCTCTAACAATACCGTGAATTAATATATTTTCAAATGGGATATCCTCCATATTATGAAGTCCTGAGAATATCATTCTAGCAACCCAGAAGAATATAATATCATATCCTGTTACTAATGTAGAAGTTGGATAAAAATATTTTAAATCCTCTGAGTTATCTGGCCAACCTAAAGTTGAAAATGGCCATAATGCTGAACTAAACCATGTATCTAATACATCTTTATCTTGTTCTATTGATTTACTTCCACACTTTGAACAACAACATGGGTCTTCCATAGCAACTGTTAATTCTCCACAATCTTTACAGTACCAAACTGGAATTCTATGACCCCACCATAATTGTCTTGAAATACACCAATCTTGAATATTATCCATCCAGTTAAAATAAATTTTATCAAATCTTTCTGGAATAAATTTAACTTTTTTATTTTTAACAACCTCTATAGCTGGTTCTGCAAGTGGTTCCATTTTTACATACCATTGTCTTGAAAGCATTGGCTCTACTGTTGTTCCACATCTATCATGAGTTCCTACATTATGAACATGTTTTTTAATATTAACAAGAAAACCTTGTTCTTTTAAATCTTCAACCATAAGTTTTCTTGCTTCATATCTATCTAAACCTGAATATTTTCCATAGCCTTCTACTATAGTTCCATCTTCATTTAAAATAACTATTTGTGGAAGATCATGTCTTACCCCAACTTGATAATCATTAGGATCATGAGCTGGTGTTATTTTAACTGCCCCTGTTCCAAATTCTACATCAACATAATCATCAGCAACAATTGGTATTTCTCTATTAACAAGTGGTAACATTAATTTCTTACCAATTAAATGCGAATATCTTTCATCATTTGGATTAACTGCAACTGCTGTATCTCCTAATAATGTTTCTGGTCTTGTAGTTGCTATTTCTAAGAATTCATCTGATCCCACTACTGGATATTTGATGTGCCAAAAGTTTCCTTCTTGTTCTTCATATTCGATTTCAGCATCTGAAATTGCTGTCATACATTTAGGACACCAGTTTGTTATTCTATTTCCTCTATAAATTAAACCTTCTTCATATAACTTAACAAATACTTTTCTAACAGCTTTACTTACATTTTCATCCATAGTAAATGTTTCTCTTGTAAAGTCAGCTGAACAACCTAATTTTTTAACTTGAGTTCTAATTCTATTTCTATATTGATCTGACCATTGCCATACTCTCTCTAAGAAAGCTTCTCTTCCCATTTTTTTCTTATCTAAGCCTTCTTTGATAATTTGATTCTCAACTTTAACCTCAGTTGCTATACTTGCATGGTCTTGGCCTGGTAACCATAAAGTACAATATCCTTGCATTCTCTTAGTTCTAATTAAAATATCTTGTAATGTATCATCAATAGCATGCCCTAGATGTAATTGCCCAGTAATGTTTGGTGGTGGCATGATAATTGAATAAGGTTTTTTATTTTTATCTATTTCCGGAGTAAAAAATCCTTTTTCCTCCCACCAAGCATATAATCTGTCTTCAAATTCTTTCGGATCATAAGTTTTTGCTATATTCTTGTTTTCATCCATAATTATATTCTCCTTTCGTATATACATATATTCTCTATAAAATAAAAAAGCTGTCATCCTTCAAAAGGACGACAGCGCGCGTTACCACCTTAATTTCTAAAATTTTTAAACCCCTATTATCTTCATTAAACAGTAGGAATTTTTAAAAATTCTAGACTCTTATATTTTAACGATAATTTTATTACCGTTTCTACTTACTATTATTTCAGTAGAAAAGCTCCAAAGCTACCTTCAAATTGTTTCCTATAGAAAACCTCTCAGCCCAATTGAGTTTTCCTCTCTTAATACTTCACAATTTTACTCCTCTTTTTCATAGCCTTTATTTAAATATTAATCTTTCTTAAAATTATAACGTACTTTTAATATATGTCAAGATAGTTTTTATAACTTTTAATTTATATTAAATATAAATTAACTCTTAACTTTAGTAAAACCGTTTTATTTTTTTAGTTAAATCATATACTATATTTATATATTTCACGTATTTATATACCTATAGAAAAGGAGATAATCTCATGAAAATTTTAAAACGCTCTGGTGATTTAGAAGAATTTAATCCTGAAAAAATTAAAGTTAGTTTAGAAAATTCAGCAAGGGATATAGAATTTGTTTTAACTCAAAGTGATTTAAATATTATTTTAAGTGATGTAAAATCTATTTTAAATAATATAAGAAAAGAAGATGAAAATACATCTGTATATGAATTAAGGGGAATTGTTTATTCAATTCTTATTAAACATAATTTTAATGATATATGTAAGGCATTTATGTTTTACAAAAAATTATAAAATATGAAACTTTAAATTTATAATGTAGAATTTTAGGTTAATATAATAAAAAACATTCTATGTTTGTGTAGAATGTTTTTTATTATAAATAATTTTATATATTTCTTTATAGTATAGGTGATAACAATCTAACAATAGATTCAGCTATTTTACTCCATTTACTTCTATTGATATAATCTTCTTTAGTAACAAATCTACTTTCCCTTATATCTACTTCAAACATTTTCTTCATCTCTTGTGAAATATGGCTATTATAAATAAATCCATTGGTTTCAAAATTCAACCTAAAACTTCTAATATCCATATTAGCTGTTCCTACACTACATACCAAATCATCTGAAACAATAGTTTTAGCATGTATAAAACCTTTTTCATATAAATATATTTTAGCTCCGGCATCTAATAAATCCCCTATATAAGAATTAGCTGCCCATTTCATAAATTTATGATCTGGATTTCCTGGTATCATAATTTTCACTTCTACACCAGACAATGCAGCTATTCTTAATGATTGTAGTACAGTTTCATCTGGTACAAAATAAGGTGTTTGTAAATATATATATTTCTTTGCATTATTTATAATTTTGACATATGCATTCTTAATATACTCTTCTTTATGATCTGGACCACTGGAAACAATCTGCATACCTACTATATTTTTTATACTATCATCAATACAGAAATACTTATTTACATTTTTTATATCTTCATGTGCTGCATAAGTCCAATCTAATAAAAATCTTTCCTCTAAATCCTTTACAGCTTCTCCTTTTATAAGTAAATGAGTGTCTCTCCAATAACCTATTTTTTTATCTTTATTTACATATTCATTTCCTACATTAAAGCCACCTAAAAATCCTGTTGTACCATCTATAACAACAATCTTTCTATGATTTCTATAATTTATTCTTCTATTTATTCGTGCTATTATACTTGGAAAAAATACCGCATATTTTCCCCCACTTGTTACGAATTCTTTTAGAAATTTTTTATTATTAATTTTATAGGAACCCATTCCATCAAATAATAATTTTACCTCGACTCCCTCTTTAACTTTCTTAGTTAGAATATTAATCAATGTCTTACCCATTTCATCATTTTGGATGATATAATATTCCATGTGTATAAATTCCTTTGCATTCATTAAGGCTTTAAAAAGACCTTTAAATTTTTCCTCTCCATCATAAAAAAGTTTTACTTCATTTAATTGAGTATAAGCTGCTCTACAATTTTTATAATTCATGTGAATTATATCTATGTTTTCTAAAGTACTTATATCATCTTTGTATTTTTCTCTTATTTTATCAAAACTTTCTTTTTTTCTTTCATCAATTACAATTTTATATTTAAATAACTTTTCTCTAGTCATATTTTGACCAAATACCAAATAAATTAAGAATCCTATTATAGGTAAGAATATAATTACAAAAAGCCATGCCCAAGTTGTAGTGGGATCTTTTCGTTCAAAAAATATTAATGCCCCAGCTAACATTAAGTTAACTATAACTAAGGATATACCTAAAAATATACCTAATCCCATCAAAAGTCCTCCCTTTAAGTATTTAATTTATAGTATATTATAAAACCGTTTTTCATAATATACAAGAAACCTATATTTCAACTTTTTTTGTGCATATTTGAAAAATTCTGATATTTTTCTTAATTTTCTAATTGTATTTTTCTCCTCACGCATATATAATATAATTACAATATTTATACTACCATATTTTATTTTCAGTTATGCTTATTATTAAAAATTACTTTGTACTATTTTTTATTTTGTGGATTTGAGGGGGCATATTTATGGAAATAAAGTTAGATATGATGCAAACAACTGCATTAGCGGTAGTAATGTATTATTTTGGTGTTTGGTGCAAGAGTAAGTTGAAATTTCTAGAAAAATTCTGTATTCCTGCACCAGTAGTAGGCGGATTAATTTTTTCTATTTTACATCTTATTTTAAGACAAACCAATGTACTTACCTTTGTTTTTGACAACACTCTACAAAAGCCCTTCATGATGGTATTTTTTACTACCATCGGTCTTGGTGCTAGCATTCAACTTATAAAAAAAGGTGGTATGCAAGTTATAACATTTTGGCTTATTTCTCTATTACTCTGTATTCTACAAAATACTCTTGGCATATTCTTAGCAAAATTAACTCATCAAAGTGCCCTTGTAGGATTGCTTGCTGGATCTATAACTATGACTGGTGGTCATGGAACTGCTGGTGCTTTTGGTCCCGAATTCGAACAAATTGGAGTCATGGGTGCTACAACCTTAGCTATGGCTGCTGCAACCTTTGGACTTGTTATGGGATCTTTAATGGGTGGTCCATTAGGCGAAAAACTTATAGTAAATAGAGGATTAAAATCAAATGCATCAGAATATGAAGATAGCCAAATAACTATAGCTGAAAAAAAAGAAGAAGTATCTTACAGTGAATTATTTAAAACTTTAACTTTAATTTTTGTTTCTATAGGTCTTGGTGGTATTCTGGAATTCTTATTTAAAAAAATACACTTTACTTTACCATCCTATGTTAACGCTATGTTTGTTGCTGCAGTTATTTTAAATTTGGGGGAATCAACTGGAAAATGGCACATTAATCAAAAATGTTCAAACATACTAGGTAACATAGCTCTTAATATTTTTCTTTCATTAGCTTTAATAACTTTAGAATTATGGCAACTTGCAGCTGTTGCTGGTCCATTACTTGTAATTTTATTAGGTCAAACTTTATTAATGGCTTTATTTGCCAGATTTATAACTTTTAACCTTTTAGGCAAAGATTTTGATGCTGCTGTTTTATCTGCAGGCCATTGCGGATTTGGCATGGGGGCCACTGCTAATGGTATTGCTAATATGGATGCTATAAAAGAAAAATTTGGTCCTGCCCCAAGAGCCTACTTTGTATTGCCGATAGTAGGGGCATTTCTAATCGATATTACAAATACTTTTGTAATAACCTTATTTGTAAATTTAATTAAACATTTAAAACTATAAGTTTCATAATTTTTTAATATACGTTGTAATTAAAATATAACAAAAATCTTCAAAGTAATTTTTAATTTGAGCTTAGCTGTGAAATTTGATAAAAAAACAAAAAACTTATTTAATTAAATAATGATTTAATTAAATAAGTTTTTTATTATACCCTTTTTTCTTTATAATTTTTTAATTAAATTTTTTTATTGTGTTATTATACATTTTTCTAATTTTACTACTAATACCCTCTTCAATATTATAGATCCTAGCAATTACTCCAAATTTATAATCATCGGGTACATCTTTAAAAACAGATTCTCCTATTAATACAAGTTCCTCTTTTGAATTAATATAATAATCAAATTTTTCCATATACTTTTCATTACAATGAGCATCAAATTTAATTATTCCACCAACACTTGTAGTGTATTTCACCTTGTGAAAAAGAGGATCTTTACTAGCTGCAAATCCCACTTGTCTTGGATGATCAGTATTTCTTTTATCAGAATTATCATTTCTAGCCATCCAATACATTAGATAATAATCTCCTATTTTTGTTTGAACATTACTTCCTCCTACACGATTATGCTTATAACCACGTAATGAAACTTCGGTTAAAGGATTATTCTTATACTTGTCTATATATTTTACTGTTTTCTTTACTTTATCTATTCTTATTTTATACCATCCACTATAACTATTTGGATTAGTCTCATAATTTATATCAGAATATAGCATCCAATAGTAAACATAACGTTTATCTTCTGAAATTTTTCTCGCTCCTACATCTTGCTCTATTTTTCTACCTTCCCATTTTTCTCTTGGTATAATTTCAAACTGAGATGTATTATATTGCATGAATTTTCCATTAGGTGTATTTGACCATGCTGCTCTTATTCCTCTTTTATTCGGTTCGGAAAGTCCATTATTAGAAGTATAAAATAATATATAAAAATCATCTGCTACTTTTAAGGCATAGTGAACAGATGCCCATCCACCAGAATCACAATTCATAACATCACTTCTTTTTCCTACTTTTAAAGTTTCTAAATTAAAATCTCTTACACATGCCTTTTCAGGTTTAGGTCTTGCACTTATAGTATACATTTTAGCAATGTTATTTTTAGCAACTATTTTAAGGTTTTTATCTCTAAGCAAAGCTCCAAATGTCTCCCCTCCATTTGGTATAACAAGTTTTGCTTCAATAAGATTATGCTTAATATTCATATTATTTTTTATAGATATTCCAATTATAAATATAATAACTATAGCAATAGTAATTTTTAAAATTCTATTTTTGTTCATGGTTATCCCCCTAAACATATAGTGTAATATACTTTTAAATTATACATATATTTTCATAAATTGTAAACTTATATATAATAATATATTAACTTGTCAACTTTACATTAAATTCATATTTATTGAATAACTATTATATATCGTTATCAAAGTTATTATTTTTTAAAAACAAAAACATTACCTAAAATTATTTGTTCTACTTACTTTAAAGTAACATCTTCTTTAATTAAATATTTTTTTATTTTAACATTTAACGTCCTTATTTCATAATATACCTTATGAAAATACCTTTTTAATATTTTATAAGGAGACATATTTATGAAGAAAAAATGGATTAAATCCTTGATATCCTCTGTTTTAATAGGAGTTTTTACTTTTTCTATGGTGGGATGTGGAAGTAAAACTTCTTCTTCAAAAACTCAAACGGTAAAATTAAATGAAGTTGTACGTTCAATTTTTTATGCCCCTATGTATGTAGCTATAAATAAAGGTTTTTTTAAAGAAGAAGGGTTAAAAATAGAGTTATCTACCGGTCAAGGTGCAGATAAAACTATGCAACAAGTTTTAAGTAAAACCTCAGATATTGGTCTTTGTGGCCCCGAACAAGCAATATATATATATAATCAAGGAAGAGAAGATTATCCTGTAGTTTTTGGACAATTAACTCAAACTGATGGATCTTTCTTATTTGGTAAAAAAGAAGAAAAAGACTTCAATTGGAAGAATTTAAAGGGTAAGAAAGTTATAGGTGGCAGACCTGGTGGTATGCCAGAAATGGCTTTTGAATATGCCCTAAAAAAACATGGATTAACTCCTAAGAAGGATGTAGATATTATTACCAACATCGCTTTTAATGCTACTGCTGGTGCTTTTAAAAGTGGAAATGAAGATTATGTAACTTTATTTGAACCGACTGCTAGTTTAATGCAAAAACAAGGTGGTGGCCATATAGTAGCCTCTATAGGTGAATCCTTAGGTTCAATACCTTATACTTGCTTCTTCTCCACTAAATCTTATATTAGGAAAAATCCTGAATTAGTTCAACATTTCTTAAATGCAATTTCTAAAGGTCAACAATGGCTATACAGTCACTCAGATGAAGAAATAGTTGATACTATAAAATCATTTTTCCCTGGAAATGATATTGATACATTAATTGGATCAGTAAAAAATTATAAGAAACTTAATAGTTATGCTAAACAACTTACTTTAAAAGAAGAGGACTTAAACAAATTAATGGATATAATAGAATCGTATAATAAAGACTTAATTAAAAAAAGACCTCCATTTAATAAGATAGTAGATAATTCCTTTGCAGAAAAAGTAACACAAAATACTAAAAAATAGTTTAATAAAACACTCTGTAAAAATAAAATTTTACAGAGTGTTTTTAGTAATTTAATCTTCAGATTTAGTAGATGCAGCTTCATTATATGCAACCACTACTTCTTGTAACGTTTTGTCTGATTCTAAATTTTTAAATGCTGTAGATAGCATAAGCTTTATACGATTAATTTGATTTACTTCACTAGCTCCTGGATCATAATCAATTGGAGTTATATTAGATTTGGGATATCTCTTTTTAAGTGCTTTTATCATACCTTTACCTGTTACGTGATTAGGAAGACATGCAAACGGTTGTGTGCAAATAATATTATTTACACCATTTTCTAAAAGCTCTACCATTTCTGCCGTTAAAAACCATCCCTCCCCTGTTTGATTCCCTAAGGATAATATGTTTTTAGCTCCATTGGCTAATTGTTGTATAGTTTTAGGGGAAGAAAATCTTTTACTTTGATTTAATGTCTCTTTTAAAAATTTTCTATATCTTTCTATATATTTAATAGCTATATTACATCCTATTTTATTTATATATTTTCCCCCTAAATATTCATATTTAAAGTTAGAATTATATGCACAATATAAAAAGAAATCAATGAGATCTGGTACAACTGCCTCTGCACCTTCTTTTTCTATAATGTCTACCACATTATTATTAGCATCTGGATGAAATTTAACTAAAATTTCTCCAACAACTCCTACTTTAGGTTTCTCTACATTATTTATCTCTAAATTATCAAATTCTTTTACTATGTTAAATATATTATCAGTAAACTGCTTAAAATTAGTATGCTTAACAGCTTCTATACATATTTTATTCCACTTATTATATAGATTATTAGCTGATCCTTTTATACTTTCATATGGCCTAACTCTATATAGACATCTCATAAATAAATCTCCATAAACAAGCGCCATTAAACTTTTTTTAACCATAGACAAATTAAATCTAAAACCTGGGTTCTTTTCTATACCACAAGGATTTAAAGAAATTACCGGTATTTTTTCCATATTAGTTTCTTTTAATGCCTTTCTTAAAAAAGAAATGTAATTAGTAGCTCTACATCCTCCCCCTGTTTGAGATAGTATAACAGATGTATTATTTAAATCATATTCACCAGACTTTAATGCTTTCATTATTTGTCCAATAGTAATAATAGATGGGTAACAAGCATCATTGTTTACATACTTTAACCCTTCTTCTACGGCTTTCTCATCCACTTTTGGTAATACCTTAATATTATATCCTTCAGAATTTAATGCACTTTCTACTAATTTAAAATGTATTGGTGACATTTGAGGACATAAAATAGTATGATTTTTTCTCATTTTTTTAGTAAAAACTACTTTATTTACATATTTTAAATCCTGATTTTTATCTAAATGCCTTATACCCTTTTCTTTTCTTTCTTCTATTGCAGCTTTTAAAGATCTAATTCTTATTCTAGCAGCACCTAAATTATTTACCTCATCTATTTTAAGTAATGTATAAATCTTGCCTTGGTTCCTTAGAATTTCATCAACTTGATCTGTAGTTACAGCATCTAATCCACATCCGAAAGAATTTAATTGTATTAACTCTAAATCATCTCTATTGGCAACAAATGATGCTGCTTTGTAAAGCCTTGTATGATACATCCATTGATCTACCACTCTTAATGGTCTACTTAAATCTGAAAAGTCACTAACTGAATCCTCAGTTAATACAGGCATATTATAGGAAGTTATTAAACTTGCTATACCATGATTTATTTCAGGATCTAAATGATATGGTCTACCACAAAGTACTACACCTGTTAAATTATTTTCTTTTATATATTCTAATGTTTCCTTGGCTTTATTTCTTATTTCTTCCCTAAACTTATTATCTTCCATAATTGACTTTTTTAAGGCTAACTTAATCTCGGTTTTACTTATACCAAACTCATTAAAAACTTCATACAACCTTTTTTCCAATTTATTTATATTATGTAAAGCTAAAAATGGATTCATAAATTTAATATTTTTTTCTTTTAAAATTTCCATGTTATTTTTAATAACCTCTGGATAAGAAGTTACCATAGGACAGTTATAGTGATTATCACAATTTTTATCTTCTAAGTTCTCATATACAACACAAGGATAAAATATAGTTTTAATTCCTCTTTCCACAAGATTCATAATATGCCCATGTGTTAATTTCGCAGGATAACATGCTGATTCAGATGGAATAGTATCCATACCTTTTTCATAAATACTTTTAGAAGAACGAGTAGATAATTGAACTCTAAATCCTAATTCAGTTAAAAATGTAAACCAAAATGGATAATTTTCATACATATTTAATACCCTTGGTATACCAATTGTTCCTCTCTTAGCCTCATTTTCTTTTAATGGAACATAACTAAAGAGTCTTTTATACTTATATTCAAACATATTAGGCAATAAATTTTTAGTACATTCCTTTCCTAATCCTCTTTCACACCTATTTCCTGTAATAAATTTTCTATCTCCAAAATCATTTATAGTTAAAAGACAATTATTAGGGCATTTTCCACAACGCTTCAAATTTACTTGCGATTTAAAGTTATTTAATTCATCTTCCTTTAAAATAGTAGTATTATAACCTTTCTTATATCGTTCCCTTGAAATTAATGCTGCCCCAAAAGCTCCCATAATCCCTGAAATGTCGGGTCTTATAGCTTTTCTCTTAGAAATTAATTCAAAACTTCTTAAAACTGCATCATTATAGAAGGTTCCTCCCTGAACTATAATTTTACTACCCATTGCCTTTGAATCTCTTATTTTTATAACCTTATATAAAGCATTTTTTATTACTGAATATGAAAGTCCAGCAGAAATATCACCTATACTAGCCCCTTCTTTTTGTGCTTGTTTAACTCTTGAATTCATAAAAACAGTACATCTTGAGCCTAAATCAACAGGATGTTGACTTAAAAGGGCCTTTTTCACAAATTCCTCTATTTCAATATCTAAAGATTGAGCGAAACTTTGTATAAAAGAACCACATCCTGAAGAACATGCTTCATTTAGCATAATACTTTCAATTACCCCATCTTTTATTTTTAAGCACTTCATATCTTGTCCGCCAATATCCAATATAAAGTCAACACCATCTAAAAAGAAATTAGCTCCTTTAAAATGAGCTACTGTTTCAATTTCCCCTATATCTATCTTTAATGCTTCTTTTAAAAGTCCTTCTCCATATCCTGTAACTGCAGAATTTCTTATTATAGCTCCACTTGGTAGTATAGAATAAATTTCTTTTAAAATTTTAATAGTAGATTCTAATGGATTTCCCTTATTACTATTATAATAAGAATATAATAGTTCTCCATCTTTGGAGATTACTGCTGCCTTAGTCGTCGTTGAACCGGCGTCTATTCCTAAAAAACAATCCCCTCTATAAGTTTTCAAATCTTTTCTTTTTACTTTATATTTTTCATGTTCTTTTTTAAATTTATCATATTCCTCTTTTGATTTAAATAATGGAGGCAACAAACTTATACTTTCCGTTAAATCTGAATCCATATTATTTAATCTTTTTAATAACTCACTAAAATCAATTTCATTACTATTTTTAGCATTTAAGGCAGCTCCTAAAGCTACATATAATTGTGAATTATTAGGGAAAATTATGTTTTCATCAGAAAGATTTAAGGTCTCAGTAAAACGTTTTCTTAATTCTGATAAAAAGAATAAAGGTCCTCCTAAAAAAGCTATCCTTCCCTTTATAGGTCTACCGCAAGCTAGTCCACTAATTGTTTGGGTTACTACAGCTTGAAATATAGATGCTGCTATATCTTCCTTTTTAGCACCTTCATTTAAAAGAGGTTGTATATCTGTTTTAGCAAAAACTCCACATCTTGCAGCAATAGGATATATGACTTTATGATTTTTAGAAAGTTCATTAAGTCCTATTGGATCGGTTTGTAATAACGTTGCCATTTGATCTATAAACGCTCCCGTACCTCCCGCACAAGTACCATTCATCCTCTGTTCTATACCATTTGTAAAATAAGTTATTTTAGCATCTTCTCCGCCTAATTCTATAGCTACATCTACCCCCTGTAGCTTTGTTTCTATAGCGGTAGTACATGCTATAACCTCCTGTACAAATTCTAAATCTAGCCACTTAGAAATAGAAAGCCCGCCCGAACCTGTAACGGCAACTTTAAGTTCTTTATCTCCAATACTTTTATAACATTCTTTTAAAACATTATGTACAGTAATTTTTATATCTGAAAAATGCCTCTTATATTTAGAATAAATAATATTATCTTTGTAGTCCAACAAAACTACTTTTACTGTAGTAGATCCTACATCTAAACCCAACTTAAAATTTTGTTTCATCATATGAAATCCCCCCTAATTTCTATGTAAGTCCATAAAAAACAAAAAACTTTTTTCTTTAAAATCTTATACCATAGATGTCTCTTATACAAGATATACTATTTAAATATATTTATTATACCTCTATATTAAAGTTTGTTAATAGTTATTTAATTAAATCAAGAGAATTAACAAATATCACTTAAAAATCATAGTTTATTATATGATTATAAAAAATATTTAGCTAGATTGCAGCTCATTCATTAAATAACTTTACAACAAATGTAGCCTTAATACAAAGCTCATATAAAAAGGAGTGAATACAATGATAAAAGTTGATAATATATGCATGACTTATCACACTTTAAAAGGAGAAACATCAGCACTTAAAGACATAAAATTCAACGTAGAAGAAGGAGAATTTTTAAGCATTATAGGTCCATCTGGCTGTGGAAAATCAACAATTTTGAATATTATTGCTGGATTACTATCTCCATCTTCTGGGAAAATTTATATAGATAATAAAGAAATAAAAAATTGTAACAACTCTATAGGATATATGTTTCAAAAAGATCAGCTATTTCCTTGGCTTACAGTATATCAAAATGTATGTCTAGGACTTAAAATCCAAAAAAATTTAACCGAAATAAACAAAAAATATATAGATAAACTATTAAAAAATTATGGTTTGTGGGAATTTAAAAATCATCATCCTCAACAACTTTCTGGTGGTATGCGCCAAAGGGTAGCTCTAATTAGAACCTTAGCTACAAATCCTAAAGTACTTCTATTAGATGAACCATTTTCTGCATTAGATTATCAAACTAGACTTAATATTAGTGATGAAATTTATAAAATTATTAAACTTGAAAATAAAACTGCTATCATGGTAACACATGATATTTCTGAAGCGGTATCTATGTCTAATCGAGTATTAGCATTATCTAACCGTCCTGCAACTATAAAAAATAACCTTAAAATAAAATTTAAAGATGAATTTAGTACTCCTTTAAAAAGAAGACAAGCACCTGAATTTAGTAATTATTTTAATATATTATGGAAGGAGTTGAATCATCATGAATAACCCTATAAGTACAGAACATCAAAAATATTTATTAGGTGTAAAAAAAGATCATAGAAAAGTAGCGTTTACAAGAATTATGATTTTAATAGTTTTATTTGGTCTTTGGGAAATAGCTGGTGATTTAAAGTGGATAGATCCATTTTTGATTAGTACCCCTTCCCGTATGGTAAAAAGTTTAATTAAAATATATAATGAAGGAACTTTATTTAGACACATATTAGTAACTTGTGGCGAAACTATAATAGGATTCTTACTTGGGACTATATTAGGTACTTTAATAGCTATCTTGCTTTGGTGGTCGGACTTTTTATGTAGGGTATTAGACCCTTATCTAGTTGTATTAAATGCACTTCCTAAGATAGCACTTGCTCCAATAATTATTTTTTGGGTAGGTAATGGAATTAGTGCCATAGTAGTAATTGCTCTTTTAATATCTATCGTAGTTACTATTATAAGTGTACTATCAGGCTTTAAAGAAGTAGATAAAGATAAAATTAAACTTATGAAAACTTTTGGAGCTAACAAATTTCAAATTCTAAAACATTTAATTATTCCCGCTTCTATTCCTACCTTAATATCCGCATTAAAAATTAATGTGGGATTATCCTGGGTCGGTGTAATAATGGGTGAATTCCTTGTTGCAAAGGAAGGTTTAGGCTTTTTAATAGTTTATGGCGGTCAAATTTCAGACTTAGATATGGTTATGATGGGCGTTATTGTCCTTTCTATTTTAGCTTATTTAATGTATGCTGGTGTCTCTCTCCTTGAAAAAAAATTTAATTCTAATATGTAACTTATGATTAAAATATCTCATATTGGGAAACATTTAAATATGAATCCATAGTAAACTAAAGGAGGAAAATATGAGTTACTTTAAAAAAGCTAACGACCTCTATAATGCAAAAGAGTATAAAAAAGCTATTTACATGTATAAAAAAGCCTTAGATATGAATGAAAACGAATCTGGCTCTCTGTATAATACAGCTGTTTGCCACATAAAGTTAAAAAACTATGAAAAAGCCATAGAATTTTTACGAAATGCTGTTCACATAAAACAAGACAGTAGATATATATTTAACTTGGCCTATTGTTATGCAATGTTAAACAATAATCCTAAATCCTTATATTATTTTAATTTGGCTTGGAGTTTAGACAATGATGATAAAGATTGTGAAAAAGCCATAAAACTTATTTTAGATAATTTTAGAAAATCTAAATAATATTAAAGACTGTGTTTTTTATACACAGTCTTCTTATTACTGATTATATTATACTTTTTAATCTAAAGCTTCATCTAAAGTTTTAAAAGTATATCCTTGTTTTTTTATATAATCTATTATTCTTGAAAGACTTCTAACTGTAGTTTGTTTTGTTGCAGCATCATGCATTAAAACTACAATATGTTCTTGTCCTCCTATGGTTTTTTTAACGTTATTAAATAACTTTTCCTCTGGAACATTAAGTCCTTCAGCATCTCCATTTAAACAATTCCAATCTACAAAATGATATCCAACCTCATTTACCTTTTTTTGAAAAATAGTTTTATTAAAAGACCCTCCCGGAAATCTTACTATATTACAAGGTTTCTCTTTTAATATACTTTCCACTACTTTTTCACATTTTTTAAAATCCTTAATCAAACTTTCTGGATTTCTATAAATTAAATTATAATCATGAGAATGCCCATGATTTGCAATTAAATGTCCTTCCTCTTTCTCTTTATGTATTAAATCAGGGTTTATTTCTGCCATTTGACCTAATACAAAAAAAGTTGCTTTTATATCATGTTCTTTTAAAATTTCTAAAACTTGTGGGGTAATATTTTTAGTTGGTCCATCATCAAAAGTTAAATAGCAAATTTTTTTTCCCCGAAGGTCCTCTTTTTTATTCTTACTTTTTTTAAGATTCTTGTCCTCTTTTTTATCACTTTTATCTATTACTTCTTGTTTTTTTTCTGTATCCTTTACAGAATTATTCTTGTCCACCTTGACATTAGAAGACGTACCTAAATTTTTATTTTCTATCTTAACATTATTCTTCTTTTCTCCTTCTGCATAAACATTATAACTTTCAGCAGATACATCGAATAATTTATTTCCAATAAATGCTCCTATTAAAAACATCCCTATTATAATTAATGAGTATATAGATATATCCATTATCTTATTTCTTTTTCTCATTTTCTCATTAGTACTTGACTTTCTTTTTTTTCTTACACGCTCTTGATTTTTCATTTTAACCATCCCTCCCAAATTTCTTGCCACACTATAATTATACTATTTTTGGAAGGAATTAGAAGTTACATTTTGTTTAATTTTACCATTCACCTGCAATATTAGATTCTTTATGTTCTAGTGAAAACATAGGTGTATTGAAATAATCTCCCGCTACTCCAAATGTAGTATCTACATTGATCCACTTATTTTTCTCTTGGATATATACTTGATTCCACGCATGACTTACCCAACTTGTACCATCAAATCCCTTTCCTGTTACAAGTCTAACTTTTATATCATTTGCCCTACACATTGATACAAATAGAGAAGAATAGTCAAAACAAATTCCCTGTCTTGTATTAAATGTATTAACGCTTCCTGATTTCACTGAAAAATCATTATTTAATACTCTCTTAGCTTTATTATAATCATATTTAACATTAGAACTTATCCATCTATAAATTGTTTTACTTTTTTCATATGAATTTGATTTATTTGAAACTAGCCTCTTACTAAATTCATCTATATTTGTGTTAGATTTTATAGCATCATTTAAAGTTATTCCATTATAATAAACTATTACATTTTTATTTGAATTAGGTATCTTATCACCAGGTTTTAATTCTTGAATTTCTATCTTAAAGGACTCATTTATTATATTAGGTAACTTTTTAGCTATATTAGAATTGGTTATAGGGGTTACCACTTCCCTAGAAAGTCTATTATATAATTGAGATCTTGCTATATATTTATTTAATTCTTGACTTATTCCCCCTATACTTAAAGCTGAACCATAATTTAAAATAAAACATATTATTATGACATATACAATACTTCTAGGTAATTCAAAAATAGCACCTAAAACTCTTTTAAATCCCTTACTTCTCTTTTTTGAGATAGATTCAATTCCATCAAAAATAGGATAAAGTATAATGGAATTAATTGTGATAATAATCCATTTTATTATCATATAGATAATAAAAATTATTAGAGGTAACACAACTAAGTATAGTACAATAAAATTTCCTTGTAAGAATTCAGTAACATTCCTAGGTATTAACTCATAGATTTTTTTAAATATCTGTAAATTTCTTTTCATGAAAATACCTTTAAAAATAAATATTCCTAAATATATAGATAATAAAAAAGATATTGTACTGGAAATACTGTATATAGTTCTCTTTTGGTCTATAGATCTATATGTTAAAAGGAACCCCTTCAAAATAGGATAAAAAAATGCTATTACTAAAATTATGCTTATTGGATCTTTAATCATCTATTCACCCTCTTCCATAACTTTTTTTAATAAGATATGTACGGTACTAAAGTCATAACCTCTTCTTAGTAAAAAATCATTTAATTTTTTTCTTATTTTTAGCTTATCTTTTTCACATCTTACAAGTTGATTATATTTTTTACTTGCTATTTCATATGCTATATCTAATTCCTTATCTTCATCTAAAGAATTTATCTTTTCATTTATTAATTTTTCATCTACACCCTTTAGTTTTAAATCGTATTTTATTTTATTTTTACCATGCTTTTTTAACTTTTCTTTTATAAATAGTTCCGTATACCTATCATCATTTATAAAATCATATTCCTTTAAAAATTCTATTACTCTATTAATAACTTCTTCATTATATTCACATTCCTCTAATTTCTTTCGAACTTCTTTTTCTGTTTTATATGATCTTCCTAAATATCTTAAACTTCTACTTTTGGCCTTAATAAAATTATCTTCTGAAATAATATTATTTATTTTTTCTTTATCAATTTCTTCTCCTTTTTTTATTCCTTGCATATATACTAAAGACATATCACAAGCAATAAAAAATTCTTCATTTACAAAAATATTTACTCTTTCTTTATTCTTTTTTTGAACCTCAATTTTTGTTACTAAATTACTCATTTACTCTATTCCTCACCATTATTTTCCCTTTTTAAAATATGTACTGTTGGGTTATTTAAAACTTTCTTTGCTATATTATAAATATCCTCACTTTTCATTTGTTCTAAACTTTCCATTTCTCTAATAAATTCATATATATCCCTATTTTCCATAACTTGTATTAAAACATATTGTGAAAGTTCACTAGCATCTTCTAAAGTAGAAATTAAAGAAGTTTTAAATATTTTTTTCATCAAAGTTAGGGTTCTGTCATTAAATACTATATTTTTATTTTTTATATTTTCTATACAATCATATATACATTTGATAGTTTCTTCTATATTTTCATCTTCTACACCTGTATAAATATATAAACTTTTAATATAATCAGAACAATCTACTTGAGTATATATATCATAAGCAAGTCCTTTGTTTTCTCTTATTTCTCTAAATAAAATGGAATTCGAACTTTCCCCAAATTTATGATTCAACACTCTAAGTGCTAATTCCTCCTCATCATTTAAATCAAAAAAAGTATATAAAAACACTATAGTGCTTTGTTCTATTTCTTTTTTACAGGTTTCATAATTTCCAGATATATTATTCTCACATATAATACCAGGTTTATTTATTGAATCCTTCTTCCAAGACTCAAAATATTTTTCAACTAACGCCTTAACCTGTTCATGTTCATAAGATGACACAATGGATATTACACTATTATTAGGAACATAATATTTATTATAATACTCCATTAATTTATTCCTTGAGAACGTTCGAATAAGTTTTTCTTTTCCTAAAACATCTATTTTTAATCCACTTTTTTTAAATCCATATTCATTTACCTTTTTAAAACTTAGATCCTCTAAATCATCCTTACTACTCTTAAGTTCAGATAATATAACTCCTCTTTCTTTTTCTAATTCTTCACTTGGGAAAACAGAGTTTATTACCATGTCAGATAAAATACTTAAAGATTCCTCCATCTCATCTTTTAAAGCTACTATATTATAAACAGTATACATATAATCTGTATATGCATTATATTCTCCCGCTAAGTTTTCTAATTTATTATTTAACTCTTCATTATTTTTTTCTTCCGTACCCTTAAAAAGCATATGTTCTATAAAATGACTTATACCCTTCTCATCTTCACTTTCATATAGAGCACCTACTTTTACCCCTACATTAATAGCCATTAATTCTGTATGCTTTTTAACTGTTACCAATTGTAATCCATTTTTTAAAACTACTTTTTTAGAATCAAAAAACTCTTCTCTCATTAAAATTCTCCTTTTAAAATAAAAGTATATTATTTAAAATAATAACATACTTTTTATGATTTTACCCATTTAGTTTAATTATAAAAATCATACTATGGAATAAATATTAATATTTATTCCATAAACTTCATCTATAACATGTAATATTTTTCATTAATATATAGTTAACTACAATTGCATATTCACTTATCTTCATGCAATGATTTACAATAATTAAAGAATAGTATATTATTAATTATAGAATTTGTCGTATAAGGAGAATTGTAGTGGAAAATTGTTTAAGTTTTAACACATCCTCTTGTAAAAATATAGAGGATTATAAAAATGATATAAAAACTAATATTATAGACATTTTAGATAGTAATGAAAAATTAAATTTTGCCTTGGTTGTTAAGAAATCAAATATTTCTCCAATCATTATAAAAAAATATCCTGAACTTAGAATATATATATTAGAAAATATAGATTATTATAAAGAGATTAAAATGATAGATAATAAAATATCTAAAGCTACTACTAGAATACTAGCTTCAAAAGAAAGTTTAACCTTTATGGCAATTATGAAAAGATGCAGATTTACATCAACTATGATGTATAAAAACAGTTATATTAAAGAAAAAGTTATAAAAACTATAAAAGAAAATAAAAATTCAATTAAACTTTAAAAAAGCTTAATTGAATTTTTTTAAACCATAAATACTTGCTTTATAATATAACTATTTCCTATATTTAATATTCCTTCAAAATTTCTTTAACTATTGATTTGACTGTATTGTTAAAAAGTATTAAAATAAATTAGTATTAAAAAAATACATCTTAGACAGTTCGAAACCATCCTGTCTATAAATAAAACTATGGAGGGATATTATGATTAAGTCAAATTCTTTTGGAGCAAAAAAAATTGCTCTAGTAGCTATTTTAGCTGCTATTTATAGTGTCTTAACTTTAGCTTTATCATTTTTAAGTTATGGCCCTATACAATTTAGACTTGCTGAGGGATTAACAGTTTTACCTTATTTCTCACCCTATGCTGTCTGGGGACTTTTTATTGGTTGTATACTATCAAATATAATAAGTCCTATGGGAATTCCAGATTTAATATTTGGTTCATTAGCAACATTAATAGGCGCAATAATAACCTATTATATTGGTAAAAGTAACTTAAAACATAAAAAATTGCTTGCACCTTTACCAGCTGTTATTATAAATGCTGTTATTATAGGTATTATGATTAAAATTCTTTATGTTAAAGATGTTCCCCTATACTTAAACATGCTATATGTTGGTATAGGACAATTACTTTGTTGCTATGGATTAGGTTTTCCTTTAATTAATATAATAGAAAAAAATTCAGTAATTAAAAATTACTTAAAATAAGGATTTAAGATCATCTTTTAGATGATCTTTTATTTTTTTATTGAAATAGAAGTTATCACATAAATTTATTTATTGAATTATAAATTGCATATTTATAACATAAATATATTATAAATTTTATTTAATATATAAAATTAATCATTACACTAAATATTATTTCATTACTTATGTCGTAACTTGTATTTTTTTTATTAATATGAAATTTTAGAATATAAGTTCATGTAGATGAATTTATATTAATATTTTATTGTGATTTTTTTAACTTTTAATATTTTTCATATAATTTTTACTTTTTAATCAAAATGCCTAGAAAGTAATTAATTATTGTTTTATAATAACAATATGAATTAATAAATTCATTTTTTCTATGGTTAAAAATTTACCTATAGATTTCACAAAAATTAACTATAGAAAAGAGCTTATATAAAGCTATTAAAAACTTTTTTCTATAGTCAAATTAGAAAGGAAGTAATACTATGGAGTTGCTAACTTTTAAAAAAGGTGTATATCCACCTCATGGCAAACATTTAAGCGAAAAAAAACCTATAGAAGAATACCTTCCTAAGGGTGACCTAGTATTTCCTTTATCTCAACACATAGGAGCTCCTTGTGATGCTCTAGTAAAAAAGGGAGATAGAGTTTTAGTTGGTCAAAAAATTGGAGAATCACAAGCTTTTGTGTCAGCTCCTATATATAGCAGTGTATCTGGTACAGTAAAAAATGTCACACCTATGATGACTGCAATGGGTACTAAGGCAATGTCTATAATTATAGAAAATGATAACCTATACGAATTGTATCCAGAAAACTTAAAAAAGAAAGACTTTACTGATCTTTCAAACGAAGAAATAGTTGCCCTAATAAAAGAAGCTGGTATAGTTGGTATGGGTGGTGCCACTTTTCCAACTCATATCAAATTATCTCCTCCTAAAGACAAAGTTATTGACAGCATTATAGTAAACGGTGCTGAATGCGAACCGTACCTTACTTGCGATCATAGACTTATGCTTGAAGAAGGAGAAAAAATTGTTGAAGGTTTAAAAGTTATTCTAAAACTTTTCCCTAATGCTAAAGGGTATATTGGAATTGAAAATAACAAACCTGATGCTATTGAAAAAATGAATACCTTAGTAAAAGGTGAACACAATATTGAAGTAAAAACTTTAAAAACAAAGTATCCTCAAGGAGCTGAAAAACAGTTAATTTATGCAATTACTCATCGTGAGGTTCCTTCTGGTAAACTTCCAGCTGATGTTGGATGTATTGTTCAAAACATAGGAACTGTGGCCCAAATTTATAACACTATTACTGAAGGTACTCCTCTTATTGAAAGAATAGTAACTGTAACTGGTGAAGCCATTAAAGAACCTAAAAATTTAAAAGTAAAATTAGGTACTTCTGTAAGAGAGTTAATTGAGGCCTGTGGAGGATTTAAAGAAGATCCTGTTAAAATAATTTCTGGTGGACCAATGATGGGTATGACCGTAGGTTCCATAGATATTCCTGTTACAAAGGGAACTTCCGGTATTCTTTGTCTTACTAAGAAAATGGCAGTTTTACCTGATCCATCTAACTGTATTAGATGTGGACGATGTGTACAAGCGTGTCCTATGAATCTAGTTCCTTCAAAACTTGCATCTTTATCAGCAAGAAGTGAATTAGAAGATTTTGAAAAAATGCATGGCTTAGATTGTATTGAATGTGGCTGTTGTACTTTTGTATGTCCTGCAAAAAAACATCTAATTCAGTCAATTCGTGTGGCAAAACGTACTGTTATTGCTAATAAAAGAAAACAGCCTAAAAAAACATTAGAAAAATGTAAAGCTTAGGTTCCAAAGTTGGATATAATGTAAAAAATAATAAGGGGTGACTTTAATAATGAGCGAACCAATGTTAACCTTATCTTCATCCCCTCATGTAAGGTCAAAAGACACTGTCCAAACTATTATGAGGGATGTTGTTATAGCTTTAATACCCGCTGCTATTGCTGGTGTATATTATTTTAAATGGCATGCACTATTAGTAATGATTACTGCAGTTCTTTCTTCCGTATTATCAGAATATTTATGGCAAAAATGGACTCATCAAAAAATAACTATATCTGATTATAGTGCAGTAGTTACTGGATTACTACTTGCATTTAACGTACCACCTTCTCTTCCTCTTTGGATGGTAGTATTAGGTAGTATCTTTGCAATCATAGTAGTTAAACAATTATTTGGTGGTTTGGGTCAAAATATAATTAACCCTGCCCTAGCTGCAAGAGCTGTTTTACTTGCATCATGGCCTGTAGCTATGACTAAATGGACTATTGATGGTGTCGCTACTGCAACTCCTCTTGCTATGTTAAAAGCTGGAGAAGGTACTCTACCAACATTATCTCAAGTTTTTCTTGGACATATTGGCGGTTGTATTGGTGAAACTTCAGCACTTGCTCTTTTAATAGGTGCTGCATACTTATTATATAAAAAAATAATATCTTGGGAAATTCCTGTATTTTATATAGGTACCGTAGCTATTTTAACTACCATAATAGGTAGAAATGGCTTCATGACTGGAAATGGATTATATGAAATCTTTACTGGTGGATTAATGCTTGGTGCATTTTTTATGGCAACAGATTATACTACTTCTCCAATGACTAAAAACGGCAAAATAGTTTTTGCTATTGGTTGTGGAGTATTAGCAACTGTAATCCGTATATTTGGTGGATATCCTGAAGGTGTATCTTACTCAATACTAATAATGAATTTATTTGTTCCTTTAATAGATAAATATATCACTCCTAAAATTTTTGGGGAGGTGAAGTAAGATGGAAAAGCAAGAAAACATCTTTAAATTAGGTATTATACTTCTTATCATCACTGCATGCGCTGGTTTAATTTTAGGTGTAGTACATGAGGTAACTGCTGACCCTATAAAAAAACAAGAAAAACTTAATAATGAAAATGCTATGAAAGAAATTTTAAGTAAAGCCGATAGTTTCAAAGTAAAAGAAATGAAACTTTCTCAAAATGTGTTAGAAGTAAACGAAGCTGCAAAAGGTAGTAACGTTATTGGTTATGCTATAAAAATGCAAACTAAAGGTTATGGTGGACAAATTCAATTAATGGTTGGTATTTCTAATGATGGGAAATTATCAGGAATAAAAATCATTACTCAAACTGAAACACCTGGTTTAGGTGCAAATTCTACTAAACCTTCTTTCTATGGTCAATATAAAGACAAACCTATAAAAGAAGATTTAGCTGTTGTTAAAGCCTCACCATCAAAAGATAATGAAATTCAAGCAATGTCAGGAGCCACTATTACTTCAAAAGCAGTAACTTCTGGTGTTAATGAAGCTATAAAATTTTATAAAGAAAATTTAGAAGGAGGTAATAAATAATGTATTCTCCTTTAGAAAGACTAAAAAATGGAATTATAACTGAAAACGTTACATTTGTTCAAGTACTTGCAATGTGTCCAACCCTAGCTGTTACTACTAGTGCTGAAAATGGCTTAGGTATGGGAATTGCCTCTACTGCCGTATTGATTTTTTCAAACTTTTTTATATCACTTATTAGGAAATTTATTCCTGATAAAATTCGTATTCCTGCATTTATTGTTGTAATTGCTACTTTTGTTACAATGTTACAATTTTTAATGCAAGGATTTGTACCTGCATTATATAATGCCTTAGGTATATTTATTCCTCTTATAGTTGTTAACTGTGTAATTTTAGGTAGAGCTGAAGCATTTGCTTCTAAAAACGGACCTATTATTTCAATATTTGATGGACTAGGACAAGGTTTAGGATTTACTCTTTCTCTTACTGTTATTGGTATTATAAGAGAAATATTAGGTGCTGGTACAATATTCGGTCATCAACTATTACCTAGTTCTTTCCAACCAGCAATTATTATGATATTAGCTCCAGGTGCTTTCTTTACGCTTGGTATTTTAATGGCTATCTTAAATAATCATAATATTAAAAAAGAAAAGAAAAATAAGAGAATTAGTGAATTTGCTGGTTGTGATGGCAATTGTGCCCATTGTTCTGCAAAACACAAATAAAATTCTGAAATAGAAAGAAAGGTGAAAATAGATGAATTTATTTGTTATTCTTATAAGTGCCTTACTTGTAAATAACTTTGTTCTATCAAAATTCTTAGGAATATGTTCTTTCTTAGGTGTATCTAAAAAAATAGAAACAGCTACTGGTATGGGTGCTGCCGTTACATTTGTTATGGTTTTGGCATCATTTATATCATACATTGTATATCATTTTATATTAGTTCCATTAAATTTAACTTATATGTATACTCTAGCGTTTATATTAGTCATAGCTGCCTTAGTTCAATTTGTAGAGATGGTTATAAAAAAGAAAAGTCCTTCATTATATAATGCTTTAGGTATTTTCTTACCTCTTATTACAACTAACTGTGCTATATTAGGTGCTGTTATAATTAATATGAACGAAAAATATAACCTTATAGAATCAGTCTTTGCTGGCTTTAGTTCTGGTCTTGGATATATGTTGGCTATTGTTTTATTAGCTGGTATAAGAGAAAGATTAGAAGAAGCTTCTAATATGCCTGAAGCTATGAAAGGTTTACCTATTTCTTTAATTACTGCTGGATTAATGTCTGTTGCCTTCTTAGGTTTCCAAGGCTTAATTCACTAAGGGAGGTATATTTAAATGGAAATAACTTCAATTCTTTATCCCGTCTTAAGTTTAGGAGGATTAGGATTAATATTTGGTATTGTATTAGGATATGCCTCTAAAAAGTTCCATGTAGAGGTTGATGAAAGAGTTCCATTAGTTAGAGATTGTTTACCTGGTGCCAACTGTGGTGGTTGTGGATATGCTGGTTGTGATGCTTTTGCACAAGCTGTAGTAGAAGGTAAAGCCCCTGCAAATGGTTGTGTAGTTGCTGGTGCTGGTGCTGCTGAAAAAATAGGTGAAGTTTTAGGTGTAGATGTAGAGGCCTCTGAACCTATTAAGGCTTTTGTTAAATGTGCTGGAACTTGTGATAAAGCTAAAAAGTCAGGGATTTATTATGGCAATATGTCTTGTACAGAAGCAGCAGTAATTCCTGGTGGTGGTAATAAATCTTGTTCATCTGGCTGCTTAGGTTTAGGTTCTTGTGTTAATGCATGTAAATTTGATGCTATCCATATAATAGATGGTGTAGCTGTAGTAGATGAAGAAAAATGTACAGGTTGTGGTGCATGTAGTAAAGCATGTCCTAAACATCTTATAGATCTAAAACCTCAATCTGAAATTATTAGAGTTCAATGTAATTCTAGTGAAAAACTTAAAGCTGTTAAGGATGTCTGTGCATCTGGTTGTATGGGATGTGGAGTATGTGCTAGAGTATGTCCTGAGAAAGCTATTGTTATCGAAAATAATTTACCTGTTATAGATCAAGATAAATGTAAGCTTTGCATGACTTGTGTTGAAAAGTGTCCTGTTAAAATAATAAAACCTTTCGGAAAAGTAAGTCCAAAGGTACCTATTCAATAATCTCTTATTATAATAAAAAGAGTTATCTCAAATTAGAAAATTTTTCTATTCAGAGATAACTCTTTTTTATTATTTATTTTGCTATTTTTAATATAGTATAAAATCTTTTTCTAAGTAATTCTACTACTATTCCTATAAAATAACCTGTTATTACAGCTGAAATCATTAATACGGGAAGATAAAAATATATTCTAAAATCTTTAATAATAAAGGCTGCAATTAATAATTGTCCTATATTATGAAAAATTGCTCCACCTACACTAAGCCAAGATATGCTAATTTCATCTTTAAAATATTTGTATAAGCAAATCATTACTATATTACTTAAAATTCCTCCACTTAGGCTAAATAAGAAACCAAATAGGTTTCCTCCAAATACAGCCCCTAAAAATGTTCTAAGTACCATTATAATAATTGCTTCTTTCCACCCAAAACATAATAAAGCAAAAAGAGAAATAGAATTTGCTAGCCCTAATTTAATCCCAGGAAATAATACTGGAATTTGAGATTCTATAACATATATGACTAGAGCCATCCCTAACATCATGCTTAAAATTAATAGTTTTTTAGTTTTTTTCAATTTTATCCACCAACCTTAAAATGTTACTTCATCCACTTCTACCTTTTCCCCTATAATTTTAATATAAATTTTATGTGGAAGACATACAGCCATTTCTCCTTTTTTCGAAAGCCATCCTGATCTCACACATACTTTATCATGACAGGTTGCATCATTAAATCGTATTCTTCCTTTTTCTATTAATATACTGTTAAATTCCTCTTTTCCTACCTTCACTTTAAATTCTTCAGGTTTATTAACAGTGGCTAAATCAATCTTGTAAATAACTTTGCCTTCTTTATAAACTTCTGCTATTACTTTTTGATCTTTTCCGCTTATAAAATAAAAGACTATAGAACCAAGACTAAATAGAAAAACTATAATAACTAAACATAAAACAAACTTATCGCCCTTCTTCATAAGTATACTCCTTATTGCTTATGTTGAAATTTTCCTTATTAAGTCCCCTTGTTGTATAAACTTTTTTATCCTTTGTTACAAAAATTGCCTCAACCCCTTTTAAACTTTCAATAAGTTTTCTTCCCTTCTCTAATCCTAAAATATATGTAGATGTTGATAATGCATCTCCATCTATAGACTTATCTGAAATTATGGTAGTACTTATAAGACCTTTTTCCGCAGGATATCCTGTTTTAGGATCAAGTATATGATGATATCTTTTACCATTCTTTATAAAATATCTTTCATAATTTCCAGAAGTAACTACAGACTTGTTCTTAACTTTTAAAACACTAAAATATTCTCCTTGTTTAGCGCAGGGATCTTGTATGCCTATATTCAAAGGTTCACCATTTTCTTTTCCACCATAAATATATAAATTACCACCTAAGTTTATAAATGCTCTTTCTAAGTTATACTTTTGTACAACCTTCTTTAACTCATCTGCGGCATATCCTTTAGCTATACCTCCTAAATCAAGAGCCATTCCTTTCCTATTTAAAAATAGTTTATTATTTTTTATAAGTATATCCTTAAAATTAACCAGTTTTAATTTGTCTTCTATTTCTTCTTTTTTAGGAACCCTGGCTTTTTCCGTTCCAATCCCCCAAAGTTTAACTACTGGCTCTATGCTTATATCAAAAGCTCCTCCTGTTAGTTTACTATATTCCAAAGCTTTTTCTATAACATATAAATTCTCTTTACCTATCACAATGTCTTCTTTACCTGAATTATTATTAACTTTACAAATTTCACTACTAGCTATATTAACAGACATTTTATTCTCAATATTACGAATTTTTTCTATAGACTCATCTATAGCTTTATCGCCATTTTTTCCATAATATTTCAAACTAATTATAGTACCTAACATAAAACTTTCTTTTTTGTAAACCTTTTGCGACTTTGTACAACTACTTAGAGTTATGCACATTAGAATAAAACTTAAACTAATACAAAGCAACTTTTTTTTTCTTTTACTCATATTATTTTTGCCATCCTTGTCCTAAAATGTTTATCTTTATTATACCCTAGTAATAATGTGTTGTTAATAATTTTAAAGACCTATTTAAAAATTTTTAAATAAGTCTCATCATTTCTTTTAAATGTTTCTTGCTAAGATTAATTGTAGGATTTATACCTTTTTGAATTTCCTCTTTAACCTTGTACATAACATTATAAGCCTTATTAAATTGTTCCTTAGAAATTTCTCCTTGATCTAATGCATCCTTCAATTCATCTTCATCTAAAATAGCAATTTTTCCTGAAGGTAATAATACAATATCTAAATACATATCACGAAAATAAGGTATTCCTCTACTATCTAAAAAATTTCCTTCACAAATATCTACATACCACTGAACTATTTCACCATTTTTATCATACATAACTGTGGTTGCATACTCATCTTTTTCACCAAAATATTGCATCCATATATAATCCGTATCTAATATTAAATACCTTTCATTTAGCGTTGTAATAAACTTAGGAGCAGATACTTTAGTAAAATAAGATATTCCTACATATCCTTTAAATCCATCTTTTTCAACAAAGGTAAAGTTAAATTTTTTATCTATAACTTTACTTGAGGATATAATATCAGCATATTTAATCTTCATAAAATCTCCTAACTGTATAAAAAACCTTGATATTATAAAATACCAAAGTTTTTTTATCATAAATTTATTTTAATGTAACTTTACCATTTTCTATACTTTCTAAAATGGCCAATGATTCAACTTTCACTCCTACATCTTCTATTGCTTTTCTTCCTTTTTGGAATCCTTTTTCTATTACTATTCCTACACCTACTGGCTCTGCCCCTGCTTGTCTAACTATATCAATAAGACCTAAAGCAGCACATCCATTAGCAAGAAAATCATCTATTATAAGAACCTTGTCTCCTTTATTAAGATATTTCTTACTAACTTTTACATTATATCTTGTATTCTTAGTAAAAGAAAATACTTCTGATTCATAACATTCTTTGTCTAAATTAGAACCTGCTACTTTTTTCGCAAAAACTACAGGGATATAATCAAAATATTGTGCAGCAATACAAGCTATTCCTATTCCTGATGCCTCTATTGTTAAAATTTTATTTATTTCGTCATTTTTAAATCTCTCTTTAAATTCTTTTCCCATTTCATTAAATAATTTAATATCCATTTGATGATTTAAAAACATATCTACTTTTAATAGATTTCCTGCTAAAATTTCACCTTCATTTAATATCTTTTCTTTTAATAAATTCATTATATCATCCCTTCCCAAATTAATTACTTTAACAAATTATACCCAAAGTAAATAATTATAAGGAAGTTATGTAAAAAAACACATAACTACTTTAATTACTTACTCATAGTCAGATGGTTTATGGCTATCTTGTAGAAACATTTGACCCGTATCGTCAAATATATATGAGTATAATTAAACTATTTAAAGTTTATAATAATATAAATTTCTTTATAAGTAAACCTTTTATTACAAAAATATAAAAGAGAGTATTAAAAGATACCCTAAAAATATCTTTTTTTACACTCTCTTTTAATTTTAAAACTATTTATTTAAAACTTTTAATGATTTTTCTACAACATTTTCTACTGTAAATCCAAATTCTTTAAATAATGTATTTCCTGGGGCAGAAGCACCAAATGTATCTAAAGATATAATTTCTCCATCTAATCCTACATATTTATGCCATCCCATAGATGATGCAGCTTCTACTGCTACTCTATTTCTTACACTATTAGGTAGAAGTTTTTCTTTGTATTCTTCTCCTTGTTCCTCAAATATTTCCCATGATGGCATACTAATTACTCTTGCACTTATACCTTTTTCTCTTAATACTTTTTCAGCTTCTACAATTAATTGTACTTCTGAACCTGAAGCCATTAAAATTATATCTGGAGTTTCTTTTTCACTTTCTTTTAGCACATAAGCACCTTTTAGAGCTTCCTTGCCTGAGCCCTCCAATAATGGCAACTTCTGTCTAGATAATATTAAGCCTGTTGGTGAAGTTTTACGTTGTAATGCTGATACCCATCCTGCTGTAGTTTCTCTTGCATCAGCTGGCCTAAATGTTGTAAAGTTAGGAATACTTCTTGCTGCAGCTAACTGCTCAATTGGTTCATGAGTTGGTCCATCTTCTCCAACACCAATACTATCATGAGTTAATATATAAATTAATGGTAATTTCATTAAAGCAGATAGTCTCATAGCACCCTTCATATAATCAGAGAATACAAAGAAAGTAGCAACAAAACTTCTTAATCCACCATGAAGAATAATAGCATTACCTATAGCTGCCATAGCATGTTCTCTAACACCAAAATGGATATTAGAACCAGTTCTATCTTCTTTGGAGAATTCGCCCATTTCTTTCATGTTAGTATTATTAGATGGTGCTAAGTCTGCAGAACCACCAAATAAATTTGGAATAATTTTTGTTAATTTATTTATAATAGTACCTGATGCAGCTCTTGTTGCAACAGCTGATTCATAGTTCCATAACTCTTCCATATCTTCAAGGTTTAATTCTTCATCACCAAAATCTTTATCCCATTCTTTTGCAAGTTCTGGATAAGCATTTCTATATTCTTTAAATAACTTGTTCCAAGCTTCTTCTTTTTCCAAACCTGCTTTTTTCATTTCTTCAGTAAAGTTTTTAACTTCTGCTGGTTCTGTAAAATCTTCTTCTTTCCAATCGAAGAATTTTTTAATAGATTCTATACCTTCGGCCCCTAACGGAGAACCATGTACTCCTGAAGTTCCTTGTTTTGGTGCACCATAACCTATAGTTGTATTTATAACAACTAAGCTTGGTTTTTCACCATTTTCTTTAGCTTCCTTAATAGCCTTCTCTATATCTTCAATATTATTTCCATCTTCTACTTTTAAAACATTCCAGCCGTAAGCTTCAAATCTTTTAGCTACATCTTCCCTAAATGCAATATCTGTCTTACCTTCTATTGATATATTATTAGAATCATAAAGTACTACTAACTTATCTAATCCTAAAGTCCCTGCAAGTGAAGCAGCCTCTGAAGCTACACCTTCCATCATACATCCGTCTCCTGCTAACACATATGTATAATGATCTACTACATTAAATCCTTCTTTATTAAATTTAGAAGCTAAATGAGCCTCTGCCATAGCCATACCTACTCCATTAGCTATACCTTGACCTAAAGGTCCTGTAGTAACTTCAACTCCTACTGTATGACCATACTCTGGGTGTCCTGGTGTCTTACTTCCCCATTGTCTAAAATTCTTAAGATCTTCTATTGAAAGATCATATCCAAAAGTATGAAGTAAAGAATATAATAAAGCTGAACCATGACCTGCTGAAAGTACAAATCTATCTCTGTTTTCCCATTGAGGATTTTGAGGATTGTGATTCATAACCTTACTCCACAATGTATATGCCATTGGCGCTGCACCTAGTGGTAATCCTGGATGACCTGAATTTGCTTTTTCTATAGCCTCTACTGAAAGCATTCTTATAGATTTAATAACTGCTTCGTTAATATTCATGATTTTACCTCCCATTGTTTAATGGTATATTATTTTTCTGTTCATTACTTACCTTCAATATAAAAATATTCCCAAAGTTATTATAAAACACCTTAGAAAATATATCTACCATTTAATGATACTTTTATTTAATTTATCATAATTATTTTAATTTAAAGTTATATATTACACATAATTCCTAAATATTTTTACAAACAATTCATTCATTTTGTATTATTAGAGTATCATATTTAAATTATTACGCTACATTTTTTCTGTTTTTTTACTAAAATGATACATAACATTTAAGTTTTTTTACTTTTTAAAATATCAAAAGTAAAATTAGCTTATGTAAAATTTACATAAGCCTCAAAAATTTCGTAAAATAATTACTTTAATCTACAAGTTTTAAAAATTCTCTGATTCTTAAATTCTTACTTCTAATAAATATATCTTTTGAACTACCTTTTTCTATTATTTTTCCCTGATCCATAAAAATTATTTTAGAAGATATATCTCTTGCAAAATTCATTTCATGTGTAACTATAATCATTGTTATTTTTTCTTCACTTAATTCTTTTATTACCTTTAGAACTTCTCCAACCATTTCTGGATCTAATGCAGATGTTGGCTCATCAAATAAAATTATATCTGGATTCATTGCTAAGGTTCTAGCTATTGCCACTCTTTGTTTTTGTCCTCCCGATAATGAAGAAGGATAAACATCTTTTTTATCTAAAAGACCTACTTTATCTAAAAGTTTTTTAGCATTCTCTATTGCATTATTTTTACTTTCACCTTTAACCTCTATTGGTGCTAAAATAATGTTTTCCAATACTGTTTTATGAGGAAATAAATTGAAATTTTGAAATACCATACCCATATGTTTATAACTTTCTTTAAAAAAGTTAACATCTTTAAAAAATTTATTATTATTTTTATCTTTTTTTAAAACTTCTTTACCTTCATATAGGAGTGTTCCATTTTGTATCTCTTCAAGACTAATTAAAGTTCTTAAAAAAGTACTTTTTCCTGAACCTGATGGTCCTATTATAGATACCACTTCCCCTTTTTTTATAGAAAAATTAATATCAAATAATATTTGATTTTCTCCATAAAACTTTTCTAAATTTTTAACCTCTAATATATTATTTTCATTCATATTCATATTCCTCCTAGTTTAAATAAGAGTATTTTTTCTCTAGTTTTTTGAAAAAACGCACCATAATAAATGTTAAAACTAAATATATAATTCCTGCAATAAATAGTGGCATAATATCAAAATCTCTAGTTACAATTTCTTTGGCATTTCTTAACATATCACCCATTCCTATGGTAGACACCAATGCTGTATCTTTTATTAAATTTATAGCTTCATTGCTTAAAGACGGTAATACTCTTTTAAAGCTTTGAGGAAGTATAATTTTAAAGAAACATTGTATTTTATTAAATCCTAATACAAAAGCTGCCTCTTTTTGCCCCTCATCGATAGATTCAATTCCACCTCTAAATATTTCAGTAAAATATGCTCCATAATTCAGAGTAAAAGTTAAAACTGCTGCTACAAATGGTGTAAAAGTTATCCCTATATTTCCTAATCCAAAGTATATAAATACTAATTGAAGAAGTAACGGAGTTCCTCTAAAAACCCATGTATAAAGATCTAAAATAAAATTTATTATCTTATTTCCTGTAGATTTACCCATAGCACATAACAGCCCTAATGGCATAGCTAATACTAAGGTGAAAAAGTAAATTATTATAGTTGTATTTAATCCTTCTAATATATATGAGGTTATATTTATAAAATCCATATATTGCTCTCCTTATTTTTCTACGTTTTTTCCAAACCATTTTTTCAAAATCTTATTCATAGTACCATCTTTTTTCATTTTGTCTAAACATTCATCTATTTTATTTTTTAACTGTATATCTTTCTTTCTAAAACCAATACCATATTCTTCTTCACCAAAATTATCTGCCAAAACTTTATATTCATTAGATCTTTTAGAAATATAATATCTTCCTACTACTTCATCCACTACAACAGCCTTTATTCTATTTGCTGATAAATCCATTAATGCTTCTGTATTTTTCCCATATTTCTTAATTTCTTTGATATTATTTAAAACTTCTTTATTTTTATTTAATGCTGTATCACTACTACTTCCCATTTGAACTCCAACTACTTTATCTTTTAAGTCCTTTTTATTTTTTATACTAGAATTTTTATTTACAATAATTATTTGACCATTTTCCAAATAAGACTTTGAAAAAATAATTTTATCTTTTCTTTTCTCTGTTATAGTAAGTCCATTCCAAATCATATCTATATCCTTATTGTTTAAACTACCTACGATTCCATCCCATTCTATTGCTTTAAATTCTACTGAAACCCCCATTTTCTTGGCAACTTCCTTTGCTAAATCAATATCAAATCCTACTATTTCTCCTTTATTATTTCTAAATCCCATAGGTGGAAAACTATCATCTAAACCAACAATAAACTTTCCTTTATCTTTTATATATTGTAATGAATTATCTTTTTTCCCTGATTCCCTTCCACATGCACTAAATAAGAACATACTAATCATAATAAAAAAATATATTATAAGTTTTTTCTGTCTCATTTTTTCACTTCCATTCTTCCTTAGTTTCTATTATTATACTTTATCATAGTAAAGTTGTAAAGTGATAATTTAATAAAGTCAGCTTTAGACTTATATTTTTATAAAATAAAAACTGTCTTATTCCAAAATTTTATTTTTAGAATAAGACAGCACTTTAAAACTTAATATTTTTTATTCTGTAACTACTTCCGTTTCTCTATCTTTACTTTTTACTATTTTAGTCTTAGGAAATCCTACAATAATGCATACTAAAGCTATTATTCCCATTAAATATGGGTAATACAAATATTTCATAATTTCAATTGGAGAAATTTTTGATAAACTTGATGCTAATAATAATTGAGCTCCATATGGTATTATACCTTGAAAAGTACATGCAAAAATATCTAAAATACTAGCGGTTCTTTCCTCTTCGATTCCATATTTTTCACTAACATTTTTAGCTATTGATCCTGTTATAACAATAGAAACCGTATTATTAGCCGTACATAAATCCACAATACTAACTAATAGAGCTATTCCAATTTCTGCTCCTTTTTTACTTTTCATTCTTTTACTAATTATATATAAAATATAGTCTATTCCTCCATTATGACTAATAATTTGCACCAACCCTGCAACAAGTATAGAAATTATAATAAGCTCTGACATACCTAAAATACCATCATTACATGCCTTTACAAATCCCCATATATTAAATGCTCCTGTGCTTAATCCTATAATACCAGCTAATCCTACCCCCAGTGCAAGAATAGCTAAAACATTTACTCCCATAAGTGCACCAACTAAAACCACTATGTATGGAATAACTTTTATTATATTATACTCATAAGCTCCACCGACATTAGTTTTTACTCCAAGTGTTGTTATAATTAAAAGAATAGTCGTAATAATTACTGCCGGTAAAACCATGAATAGATTTACCTTAAATTTATCTTTCATATTAGTACCCTGTGTTCTAACTGCAGCTATAGTTGTATCAGAAAGCATGGAAAGATTATCTCCAAACATAGATCCTCCTACCACTGCTCCAATAGCTAGTCCAGGATTTACACCTAATTTTTGTGCAATTCCCATTGCTATTGGTGCTAATGCAGCTATAGTTCCCATAGAAGTTCCTATTGCTAAAGATATAAATGCTGCTATTAAAAATACCCCTGCTATTAAAACACTACTAGGCAAAAACTTTAATCCTAAATTAACAGTAGATTCTACCGCCCCCATAGATTTGGCTACATTTGCAAAAGCCCCGGAAAACACAAAAATTAAAAGCATAATAATTATATCTAAATTCCCTGCACCTTTACAGAATAACTCTAGCTTTGTATCTATTGACTCCTTAGGATTCATCATAAATGCTACAATACAAGCTGCCAAAAGAGCAATTATAACTGGCATTTTATAAAAATCTTTAGTTATAATTGATGTAACTAAGTATAATGCCAAAAAAATTCCCATAGGTAATAAAGCCATTGCACTTCCTCTATTTAATTTTTCTGTACATTTATCCATAACCTCGTTTAGTTCTATATGAACTAAACCTCACCCCCATATATTTTTATTTATATTAAATCTTCTTAATACAAATAAGAATATATCACATAAAATGACAAATATAAACATTTATTACATAATAGTATTAATAGCTAATTTAATATTTAAAAATATAATACTTCTATTTCATCGTTATGTTTTCATAATTTTATAAATATTCAGAAAATATATTTACATCTTAAAATTTTTATGTTATCATATTAACTATAAACAAGTTTAGTTATTTCTAGAATTACTGATAAATAACTAAATTCCTCATCACACCGCGTCTAAGCTTATTCTGTGCCCCCCATTGTGTATGTATAATGGTTGAATAAGCAAAGACTATAAAATATTAAAGCTCCTATAAAATAGGAGCCTTTTTTTATGTTATTTATTAGCCTTATTCGCAATAATATCTTTTATAACCTCTCCTCCAATTATCATACCTGCAACTGGTGGTACAAAAGGCATACTTCCTGGAGCCTGCCTATTTCCTTTTAACTCTGCACCTTCTAATATTTGTGGTTTTAATGGAATTTCTTCAGAATATAAAACTTTTACTTTTTCTATGCCTCTTTTCTTTAGCTCATGACGCATAACCTTAGCAAGAGGACAAACTTTTGTTTTATTTAAAGTAGTAATCTTAAACTGTGTAGGATCCATTTTATTTCCTGTACCCATAGAACTTATGATGTTAATATTATTTTTATAACAATATTCTATAACAGATATTTTGGAAGAAACTGTATCGATAGCATCTACTACATAATCTACGTCTTTTTGTATTAATTCTTCAATATTCTCCTTACTTATGAAACATTGATGAGTAATTACATTACATTCAGGATTAATACTTAAAATCCTTTCTTTCATTATATCTACTTTTACTTTTCCTATGGTATCATGTGTTGCTATTATCTGTCTATTTAAATTAGTTAGTGAAACTGTATCCTTATCAACTAAAACTATAGTTCCTACTCCACTTCTAGCTATAGCTTCTGTAACAAATCCTCCAACTCCTCCAACTCCTAAAATAACAACTTTAGAATTTTTCAAATCATTTATTGCATTTTTTCCTATTAATAATTCTGTCCTAGATAATGAATGTTGTTCCATTTTATTTTCCCTTCATAAATTCTATACTATTTGTTTTGCTTTCATCTGATTTTGTAAATCATTTAATGTTGCTAAACTTTGATTTCTAGTATTTTTATTTTCTTCTTCAATTTTCTTAGTTTCTTCAATACCTTGCATTATTGTATTCCATGTATTTTGAAGAGTTTCAATTTTCACAGAAGATGATCCTGAAAGTCTAGCAATATCTATACTTTGATTTTTAAGATTTTCTGCATTTTTCATTAATAATTCATTAGTAGTTTTATCAAGCTCTTGTAATGAATCTGAAACAAGTTTTTGTCTCTTTAATGCTACTGCTTGAATGATTCCATTCTTAAATACTGGAATAGTAACAACAAAAGCTGAATGTATTTTTGATACTAATTTATAATTTCCTTTTTGAAGTATTCTTATTTGAGGAGCAGTTTGAATAGATACCATTTTAGCCATTTCCAAATCATATACTCTTTGTTTTAAAAGTTCTAAGGAATCTTTAGTATTTTGAACTGCTATAAGATCCATTTGATCTCCACTGGCTGCAGCTTTTTCTTCTAAGCTAGGTATAATTTTATTTTCTATCTCTTCTGCTATAATGTTTCCTGCCACTATATATTTTTCTAATTCTTTATAATAATGTACATTTTCTTCATACATAGCATCTAACATTATATTTACATCGTTTATATCCTTTTTATAACATGTAAGTTCAGTGTAAATCTTATCTATTTCACCACCTATAGTTCTATATTTACCTAAAACTTTCTCCACTCCTTTAGGAGCTCTTTTTAGTAACTTGTCAAAGAAACTTGGTTTTTCTTCTCCGAAATCATTCTTATCAAATTTTTTCATAATACTAGTCAATTGTTTTATCATATCACTGGAATTTTCAACACTAGTTGACTTTATTGTACTTAAAATCTTATCTGAAAACTCCGCAATCTTCACTGCTGGCTCATTTCCAAACTCTAAAATTGAATTATTATCAGATAAGTTAATTTTAGATGTTAGTGATTTTACTTCTGGTGATTTTTTTAATTCATCTACATATTGATTTGCAATTTCCTCAATATTATCTTCTTTAACCATTACAACATCATTATTTTCCATACTAACTCCTCCTTAATGTTAAATACCAAATAACCTTCTAAAAAACCCTTTATTTTTTTCTTCTGGTTTTCTTAATTTCAGATTAAACATCATTTTATCTAAATTATGAACATCATATAATTCTTTATATATATAATTTTCTATGTCATTATATCCTGATGGATTAAATATAATTATATCTAATCCCATATAATTTAATAAGGTCAATATTATACAGTCTTCTAAAGACAAATTACCATTTTGTTCATTATTATATATAATAATTTTAGGAACATCCTCTGGATAGTCAAACCCTTGTAATAATTGAATAAACTTCTTATCCATTCCATGTATAAGAACCGAAAAAATTTCAACTTGAAAATCTCTTACATTTTCATTTTCTCTATTATAAATAACTGGATTTATACACAGTTCCTTTATTCTTTCCCCTAAAGCTCTCTGTACCCCTGTTCTAAGTTCTTTATATGGCCACCAAGAAGAATTAATCATCTTATCTACATCAAAATATAAACTTTCTTTAGGATATACCTCCATAAACTTTCCATATTCTAAAGGTGCAAAATCTACTATAGGTAACTTGTTTATAAGAATAGTATTTTTTTCTTTTTTCATTTCTTCTATATATTCAAAATAAGTTTCTATGTCTTCCTTTACTCCCCTTATTTTAGCAAAAATGTTTGGAATAAAAACAGTGTTATTAGCAACCTTCCATCCTTGTCTTACACTTGCATTTTCCTTAATCCAAATGAATATTTCTTCAAATGTAGTTTTAAGTGTAACTGCATTTACATTATAATCTGCAAATTGCCACGGCCTATAAAAATTATTTTCTTCTCCATAAAGTATTTTATCAAGTTCTTCCTTTGCCCCAAAAGCTGTTGTATTCATTCTATCATTAAAACTCTCTGGTAGCTTTTTTAATGGACAACGCTTTGAAAAAACAACTTCTCTTGAAAAACTATTGCATGGATCTATTTTTTTAAATATAGAATCTTCCTCTGTAGTATAATACATAACATCTATTCCTAAAGTCCATAAAAGAAATAAAAATAACCCCTCTTCTTCAGTTATTTTGCCATAATATAAAACCTTAGGATTTAATTGTTCATAATCATAATTAATAATAAGTAATGGCAAATATATATTTATCCAATTTAAGATTAAAACAAAACTTTCATTTATATCATTAGACTCACTATTTAGCCTTGAATAATATTCTAAAACAACCTTTAAATTATTTTTTACTTGTTCTTTAAATTGAATATTATTTAAAGAAGGAAATAAACCAAATTGTTCTGCGTTTTGTATCATTTCACTTATATTATTACTGTTATTGTTTTTTAAATTATAAAGGTTGCTTTGAATTTTAATAGCTACATCTCTTGAAAATCCATCTGTAATTTTTAAATATAATGTACCTAAAAATTTTAGTTCTCTATCTATTCTTAAAAGTTCATCAAAATATTCCTCTTCATTTTCCTTTATCCCTATAAATCTATAGAAATATGCAGGAACTGTAACTACACTTGAATTAATTTTAAATCCCTTTCTTTTTTTTAAGGGTATTTTTAAATCTTCCCATACTCTATCATCTAATTCCAAATTTTGAGCATTAATTTGTAAATTACTTAGATTAGCCTTAACCATAAATTATTTCACCCTTCAAATACCTATATTTATAGTATATAGTATACCATAAAGCCTTTTATTAATTAATTTAAATTTTAATTAAGACTTTTGGCTATATTTACAAAAAGGCTTGTCAATATTTTCATTGACAAACCTTATAATCCGTATACTTATAGCCTAATTATTTATTTTTTTCTTTTAACATATCTGCTATAGCTGAAATACTACCTAAACTTGATAAGGTTTCATTTGGAAGTATAAGTTTGTTGGCAGGACTCTTAGCCATTTCTTTTAAAGCCTCAACTTGTTTTAATGCAATTACAGTTTCATTTGTTCCTGATTCTATAATAGCTTTATTTATCTTGCAAATAGCTTCTGATTCTGCTATTGCAATTGCTTCTATAGCCTTAGCCTTACCTTCTGCCTCTAACAATTGAGACTCTTTAAGACCTTCAGCTCTTCTAATATTAGCTTCTTTTTCTGCCTCCGCTTCAAGAATTTTTGCTTGCTTTTCACCTTCAGCTCTTGCTATATCACTTTGTTTTTGACCCTCTGCTTGAAGAATAAACGCTCTCTTATCTCTTTCTGCTTTCATTTGTTTTTCCATAGCTTGTTGAATTTCAGCTGGTGGAATTATATTTTTGATTTCAACTGAAAGAATTTTTATACCATATGCATCTGTTATTTCATCAATTATTTCTAATAATTTAGAGTTTATTCTATCTCTTCCTGATAAAACTTCATCTAATGTCATTTCTCCAACAATATTTCTCATATTAGTAATGGTTGAATAAACTATACCTGATTTATAATTTTCTATATTATATACAGCATCCTTTGAATTAAGTACTTTATAGAAAATTACATTATCAATAGAAATCTTTACATTATCTTTAGTAATAACATTTTGTGGCTGTATATCTAAAATTTGTTGTTTTGTAGATATTTTCTTTCTTACAAAATCTGCAAAAGGAATGGTAAAGTGCCATCCTGGTTCTAAGGTTCTATGGTATTGACCAAACCTTTCTACAATGTACACATTCCCTGTGTTAACAACTTTTATTGATGATACTATAGTTATTAAGATAATAACTAATAAACTTACTAGAACTATGAATCCCATATTACTTCCTCCTAATTATTTATATATTTTTAATATTAGTTTTTCTATACTTTTACTTCTTTTGAAGGTTTAATAACTAATTTAGTTTTGTCAATACCTACTATTTTATATTTTTCCCCCTTATCGATAGTTCTCCCCTTATTTTTAGCAGTCCAATATATTCCATCTACTTTAATATTAGCTTTACTTGTAATTTTTTCTTCAGCTATATATTCTCTACCTATATATTCTTGTTCCATAGTTTTAGTAACAACAATAGATTTTTTGATAATTCTTTTTACAATTGGATATCCAATTATCAATCCTAAAATACTTAAAATAGAAAATACTACTATTTGAATTCCTATAACTGCATTACATGTTAATGCTATCATTGCCGCAAATGCACCTATTGCAAACCAAACAAATAATCCTGCACTGGTAAATATATCTAAAAATATGGCTAGTACAGAAATTATAATCCATATACATAACATTGACCAATTCATTATTATCACCCCCAAAAAATTTTTATTTATCATAATTTTAAATTAATTATATACAATATTCAATTATTAAAATACGTTTTTTAATTTATATTTGATTTATAGTAGTATAATACAGTATGTTAATCTTTTTTAAAAGTTTCATTTTCTTTTTTTAAAGGTTATTTTATATCACTTTTAATATTTTTTCTCACGCTTTTTCCAATTCTCTTTACTTTTCACTTTTATTATTAAAATTTTGTCTTTAATTTATATTCATAATAAATTTCCTATTTCTCTATAAATATCTTTATTAATGGTATAATATTTTACATATAGATTGATTATAAATAATTTATATAAATTATAATTTCATTTAACTTAAAATTAATTATTAGACTTACTTAAAGAAAGGTAGTGAATATATGAATATTCCTTTTATTAAGGTAGCTGCAGCATGCCCTAAAACTAAAATTTCAGAAGTAAGCTTCAATATAAAAAACATCATTTTTTGTATTGAAGAAGCCTATAAAAACAATTCAAAAATTATAGTTTTTCCTGAGCTATGTACTACCTCCTATACTTGTGGTGATTTATTTTTACAAAAAAAATTAATAGATAATTCTAATATAGCACTAAAAAAATTATGTGATTTTTCAACTGACAAGGATATATTTATTTCAGTAGGTGCACCTATTTTTTATAATAATCAACTATTTAACTGTGCTGTGAATATATTCAAAGGAGAAATTTTAGGTATAGTTCCTAAAAGTTTTTTACCAAACTATAGTGAATTCTATGAAAAACGTTGGTTTACAGAAGGATTAGATATTAAAAATTTAGAAGTAGACTTGGATTTTCAAGAAAATATACCATTTGGTACAGATTTAATCTTTACTTATAAAAATATAAAATTAGCCTTTGAAATTTGTGAGGATCTTTGGGTGACTATTCCTCCGAGTTCTTATTATTCATTATATGGAGCAAATATAATTTGTAACCTATCTGCCTCCAATGAACTTATAGGTAAATATGAATACAGAAAATCTTTAGTATCAAACCAAAGTGCTAGATGCATGTGTGCATATATATATTCATCATCAGGAGTACACGAATCTACTACTGATTTATTATTTAGTGGTCATTTACTTATATCAGAAAACGGTAGCATTTTAAGTGAAAACTCTAGATTTAATCGTGAAAATGATATTATTTATTCTATTATAGATTTAGAAAAACTTTCTTTAGAAAGACTTAAAAACATAAGTTTTAAAAATGTAAAAGATAATTCAAACTATAGAAATATAAAATTCAAATTTAATCATACAGAACTAAAGAATTTTGACAGGTACATAAATAAACATCCTTTTATTCCAAAAGACTTAAATCTTAGAGATGCAAGATGTAATGAAATATTAAATATTCAAAGTTCTGCACTAGCAAAAAGACTAGAACATACAAAAACGAATAAAGTTGTTATTGGTATTTCTGGAGGATTGGATTCAACATTAGCACTATTAGTAGCATATAAAACTTTTAAACTTCTTAATATTCCTTATAAAAATATTATAGCCATTACTATGCCAGGATTTGGAACTACAGATAGGACTTACAATAATGCCATTAAACTATGCAAAGATTTAGGTACTACATTAAAAGAGATAAATATTGTTGCTGCTTGTCTTCAACATTTCAAGGATATTGGTCATGATGAATCTATCCATGATGTTACTTACGAAAATGTTCAAGCAAGAGAAAGAACTCAAATATTAATGGATAGTGCAAATAAAGAAGGTGCTATATTAATAGGTACTGGAGATTTATCAGAAATAGCCTTAGGTTGGTCTACTTATAATGGTGATCATATGTCCATGTATTCTGTAAACTGTTCTATTCCTAAAACATTAGTAAAATATTTAGTATACTATGCTGCCTATTCTGAAGATTTTAAATGTAGTAAGGATACTTTGATAGATATACTTGAAACACCTGTAAGTCCTGAATTATTACCCAAAGATAGTAATGGTGAAATAACTCAGAAAACTGAAGACTTAGTTGGTCCTTATGAATTACATGATTTTTTTCTTTATCATTTGATGAAAGAAGGATCTACACCCGAAAGATTATTTTTCTTGGCATGTCATACTTTTAAAGATGATTATGATAAAGAGACTATAAAAAAATGGTTAAATAAATTTTTATATAGATTTTTCTCTCAACAATTTAAACGTTCGGCAATTCCTGATGGTCCAAAGGTTGGTACAATAAGTTTATCTCCTAGAGGAGATTTAAGGATGCCATCAGATGCTAGTCCAAAAGATTGGGTTTTAGAATAAATTTTCAATTAATAAAAAGGTTCAAATAGACTATACTCTTTTTGAACCTTTTTTGTTATCTGTACATATCCACAACTAAACCTGTTATTTCATCTATAGTAGCTGCAATATTTAAATTATCTTTCTCATCAGATAATAATGCTTTGGTTAATTCCTCTAACTTACCGTCTATAGTATCTACAGTAACATAGTACTGTGTCTGCCAAAAGCTTATATCTTTTTTTACTGTATACATATATTCCAAAACAGATTTTAAATATTCCTTAATCAAATTTTTATATGCCTTAACATCAGCATAACATTTTGAAACTGCTAATCTATCTCCTTTACTTTTAATATCTTTAAGCAATTTTTTTAATTCTTCTTCAGATTTTTTTTGTCTTGCAAAATTAAAACTTTGAGAAAAATCTTTTTTTGATGTAATAGTTCTTTTCTCACCTTTTATTGTAGATGGCCTACTAACTCTATTAATTTCCATATAACCCTCCAAATAATCTTCTATTAATTTTATTTATGTTAATATGTTTTTTCCATAAAAATTTCTATATTTTTATTATATCAAATTTAAAATTTCTAAACTACTAAATAAAATGTATAGATATTGTTTTTATTTAATTTTAAAAAGTATATGTTATTATATAATTTTTACATAAGTCTTAATAAAAATAAATATCTTAATTATTGTTTTGAAGTATATGGTGTGATATACTGATTTTAAATTAATTGTTTTGGTTAAATTTTCATAAATTTATACTATAATATAGTAAAGTGTAATATAATAATTATATAAGCTTAGGGGAGTAGCAAAAACTTTTTAAGTTTTTAATTATTCGTCAGTACGACTATATAGTCCGGATAATTAACTCTATAAATTTTGAGTTTGCAAGACCTTTGTTCTAGTTATTATAAATGTAATTTTGGTTATTATAATATTAATATCTAAAATTACATTTAAATAATTAAGAACAAGGTCTTTTTTGTTTACAAAATTTTTTTTTTGAGATACTAAAAAAGAGGTGATTTTTTAATGTGGTTTTATAAAGACAATTCAGATGTTTTAAATGAGCTTAATGTAAATCCTAAAACCGGATTAAATTCGGAAGAAGCTAAAAATCGTTTACAAAAATATGGTCCTAATAAACTTACAGGTAAAAAACAAAAAACTATGTTACAACTTTTTTTTCTTCAACTTAATGATATATTAATCTATATACTTATAGGAGCTGCTATTATATCTGCATTTTTAGGAGAAGTAAGTGATTCCATAGTTATTGGTATTGTTATTTTAGTCAATGCTATTGTTGGAGTGGTACAAGAATCTAAAGCTGAAAAAGCATTAGAAGCATTAAAAGAAATGTCTACGCCAAAAGCTATAGTAAAACGTGACAGTTCCCTTATAGAACTTCCTTCAGAACAAGTAGTTCCCGGAGACATTATAGTATTAGATGCTGGACGCTATATTCCCTGTGATTTAAGACTTATTGAAAGTGCTAATTTACAAATCGAAGAATCTGCTTTAACTGGTGAGTCCGTTCCAGTAGAAAAAAATAATGATACTATTACTACTGGTGAAGATACTCCCTTAGGTGATCAAAAAAATATGGCATTTATGTCCACATTGGTAACCTATGGTAGAGGTATTGGTGTAGCTGTAGAGACTGGTATGAATACTGAAATAGGTAAAATAGCAAAAATGCTTGATGAAGACAATAATGATGAAACACCTCTTCAAAAAAAATTAGGTGAACTTGGAAAAACTTTAGGAATCGGTGCCCTAGTTATATGTGTCATTATGCTTGGTGTTGGATTATTTCAAGGTAGAAATATATTAGAAATGTTCTTAACTGCTATCAGTTTAGCTGTAGCAGCTATTCCCGAAGGACTACCTGCAATTGTTACTATAGTTTTAGCTATAGGTGTTCAAAAAATGATTAAACAAAATGCAATCATAAGAAAGCTTCCAGCTGTAGAAACCTTAGGTGCTGTAAACATCATATGTTCTGATAAAACAGGTACTTTAACACAAAATAAAATGACTGTAACTAAATATTATGCTAATAATGTTCTTAAAGATATATCAGAAATTAGTATGGAAGATTCTTGTGAAAAACTTTTAGTAGAAAACCTAAATCTATGCAATGATGCAACATATTCTGAAGAATCTAGAACTGGTGATCCAACAGAAATTGCATTATTAGAAGTAGGTTTTAATAATAACCTAATAAAATCTGAACTTGAAAAAAGTCATAAAAGAATAAATGAAATTCCTTTTGATTCAGATAGAAAACTTATGACTACGGTAAATGAATATAACGATAAGTTCTATATAATGACCAAAGGCGCTATAGATAATTTATTAAAAATTTGTACTAAAATTTTGGTCAATGGTGAAATAAAAGATTTAACTGAAAAAGATAAAAAAGAAATTCTAGATAGTTCTTATTTAATGTCAAATGATGCTCTTAGAGTACTAGGATCTGCATATAAAGAAACAAAAGATTCCCATTTAGAAATCTATTCTTTAGAAAAAGATTTAATTTTTATAGGTTTAGTCGGTATGATTGATCCTCCTAGAATTGAAGTTAAAGATTCAATAAGTCTTACAAAGGCTTCTGGAATAAAAACTATTATGATAACTGGTGATCATAAAAATACAGCCTTTGCTATAGCAAAGGAACTAGGAATCGCTTCTAATGAAAGTGAAGTAATGTCAGGTTCCGAGTTAGATAAATTATCAGATAGTGAACTCAGTTCTAAAATTGACTCTTTAAGAGTATTTGCAAGAGTATCTCCTGAACATAAGGTAAAGATAGTAAAAGCTCTTAAATCTAAAGGAAATATAGTTTCCATGACTGGTGATGGAGTAAATGACGCCCCATCCTTAAAAATAGCAGATATTGGTGTATCAATGGGAATTACAGGTACTGATGTTGCTAAAGGTGCTTCTGATATGATACTTACTGATGATAACTTTTCAACCATAGTAAAAGCTATCGAAGAAGGAAGAAACATATTTAACAATATTAAAAAATCTATATTTTTCTTATTATCTTGTAATATCGGTGAAATTGTAACCTTATTCTTTGCTATACTATTTGGTTGGAATACTCCATTAGAACCTATTCACATTTTATGGGTTAATTTAATTACGGATTCTTTCCCTGCACTTTCTTTAGGAATGGATCCTAGTGATCCTGATATAATGAAAAATAAGCCAAGAGATCCTAATTCCAGTTTGTTTAAAGGCTCTATTTTAGGCCTAATACTAAATGGACTTTTAATAGGATTTATTACCTTAACAGCTTTTGTATTGGGTGCTAGAATTTTTAGTGGAACTACTAGTTTATTCCCTATATTCCCTAAAAATATTAGTAAAGATGCTTTAATGCATGCCCAAACTATGGCATTTGTAGTATTAAGCATATCTCAATTAGTACATTCTCTTAATATGAGAAGTGATAAAAAATCTATTTTCTCTCTAGGTTTGTTCAGTAATAAATATATAATAGCTTCTATTATATTTGGTATTTTCCTACAAGATATAATTATTACTGTTCCATTCCTTGCAAAAATATTTAATGTTCATGACCTAACTTTAATAGATTGGTTATTTGTAAGTGGATTAAGTTTAGTTCCTCTTATTATAAATGAAATAGCAAAAATATTTATAAGATCTAAGAATGAAAAAAGTTATTCTTAAAATAATAAAAATGCCCCCTAATTTAGGCGGCATTTTTATTTTAATTATAATTACTTCATGAACTTACCATAAAATTTATTTTTTTGTTCTTCTTTTTTCTTTTCTGCTTCTATAAGTTCTTTTTTTAACTCTCTATACTCTTTTTTATATTCACTCTTACTAAGTTTATTATTTTTGCCTTTAAAATTATTATTTTTCTTAGGTTTCACTTCTCTAATAGGTGTTTCATTAATTAATGTAGTACCTTGTTCATCTTGAGTTATCATTCCTTTTTTCATTAAACCACCAAGTGCTCTTTTAAAAGCATTTTTACTACATTTAAATACACTTTTTATTTGTTCTGGAGAAGATGCATCATTAAATTTCATATGATTATTATGTGATCTTAAATAACACATAATTCCTGTTTCTAAATCGTTTGTTTCTTCCATTCTCTTCTTTCTCGGAGTAACTTCCATCTTTCCATCTTCATAATATCTTTTAACTCTTACATTTAAAATTTCTCCTGGTCTTATTTTAGAGAAATTTTCTTTCTTTAAAATAACACCCATATAAAGATTTTGAATAGCAACCATTACTGTCCCGTTTTCTTGTTCACCATAAGCTGTTGCCATAACTTCTTCCCCTACATTAAAATGATTTGTAGTATGAAGATATTTATCCACATATGTAGTAGCAGTTATTCTATCACTTTTATCTAAATATAAGTAAAATAAATATTTCTCTCCAACTTCTAGATCATAAGCTAACTCCTTAAATGGAACTAAAACATCTCTTTCTAAGCCAAAATCTATAAAGTGACCTATTTCTGTCTTATCTACAACTTTTAAATAAGCAACTTCCCCTACTGTAGCAAATGGTTTTTTTAATGTTGCTATTAGTCTATCTTTTGAATCCTTATAAACAAATACTTCTACTTCTTCTTCAACTTTTAATTCTTTACTTGGAATATTAGGAAAAGGAATTAAAATTTCCTCTTTATTATTAGGATCTAAATCTTCTCCTAAATAATATCCAAAATCTCTTTCTTTTTTTACTAATAATTTATTATATTCACCTATTCTTATCATAAAATTCTCCTTTAGTTTTCATTTAAATACTTTTCCAACATCTTAACAAATTTAATTAAATATTCTTCTTCTAATTCTGTAAATCTTCCTATTTTCGGACTATCTATATCTAAAACTCCAAATACCTCACCTTTAACCTTTATTGGTACAACTATTTCCGATCTGGTAGCCTCATCACAAGCTATATGCGTTGGAAATTTATGTACATCATAAACCCTTTGGACTTTCTCTTGTGCTACTGCCGTTCCACATACTCCAGCACCAACTTTTATTCTATTACAAGCTGGAAGTCCTTGAAAAGGTCCTAAAACAAGTTCATCATTTTCCATGAAATAAAAACCTACCCAGTTTATATCATGAAAAATTACATTTATAATAGCTGAGGCATTTGAAAGATTTGCTAAGTTATTTTTTTCGGAACTCAACTGTGCCTGTAATAAATTTAACATATATCTATATTTTTGCTCAATTGTCATACTTTCTATACAATTTAATTTAAACATGTCTTACAGTTCTCCTTTATGGAAAAGTTTAATTCACATTATTAAAAGTATATCATTACCAACATATATGTTCAATTGATTTATATGTTATATTTATTTATATTCTTTAGAAATCTTAATATAATTTTCAGCTGAATTTTTAAGATTTCCTATTTCTTCTTCTGTAAGTTGTCTTATAAATTTTGCCGGTGACCCCAAACAAAGAGACCCTTCTGGAATCTCTTTATTTCCAGTAACTAAACTTCCAGCCCCTATTAAACAATTAGCTCCTATCTTAGCTCCATTTAATATGGTAGACCCCATACCTATCAAACAATAATCTCCTATACTACATCCATGTATAATACAATTATGGCCTACTGTAACTCCTTTACCCATTGTAACGGGTTCTTTATCTCCTACATGAACTGTACAATTTTCTTGAATGTTACTTCCCTCTCCAATAGTTATACTGTTTATATCTCCTCTTAAAACAGCACCATACCAAATATTCGCATCTTTATTTATATGTACATCTCCTATAATAACTGCATTTTCTGCTATAAATGTATCTTCATGAATTTCAGGATTAATTCCTCTAAATTCTTTTTTTATCATATTTACACCTTCCAATTAATATTTATTTACAGTATATATATTTTAACATGAATTCTTGTTTTTATATAAACTTATTCTCATCTTTATATTCTTAATTTGTTTTTCATACAAAAATTATTAATCTTACATAAATGAAAGATTAACGTAATGAATTTAAATATGAAATTTTCCCTTTAAATTCTATAATAATATCATAAAGAAAAACAGTTCTTAGATGATTGCAGAATTGAAAATTAAAAGTTGTGGATAATTTTCTACATTTTGATTAAAAATGTGAAAAAAACTTCACGACAAAAAGCCTTTTGGGAAAAAGGCATGCGTAGCATTTCAGTTGATATTTAGTTGTGGATATGTTAACTATGCTATTATTTTAAGAAATTTGTTTATACTTCTTATATAATTAGGCTTATTCATAGCGTAAGCTACGATAACATTTATAAGTTTAGCTATAGCGGTTAAATATAAATCAGCACGCATGGTTATGGTGTTTACTGTTCTTGGTTGTTCAATACATGGGTTGAACTTAAGAGAAGATATACATCTTTCAATAGATGTACGAATTGTATAATTTTCATCCCACTCTTTTGAGTTTCTTTGGACACCAGGATAAAGTCTAAAATCTTTATCAGGATAAACATAAGTTATACGACCACTTTTGTTATCAGTACAAGGGTTTTTGCATGTATGATAACATTTACCTTTTTTATCTCTATGAGATTTTGGGCATGTGAATTTAAATCTAAGACTTCTATTTTTACCTTTACAAGATCCTTCGGATTTAAATTCTTCTTTAGTTAACGGACAAAGAGGGATACCTTGGGTATTATATTCTAAATCTCCGATTTTATTATTGGACTGATTACGAGAATTAAGAGGTATAAATACTCGTTTAAATTCTAAATGCTTAAGTAAGCCAAAATTATCATAACTATCAAATTCAGAATCACCTAAAAAAGTTTCAAATTTAAAATTAGAATTAGCTTTTAAGTTTTCTAAAAATGGCATAACTACTGGCTTTAGAGAAGCATTATCATAAAAATATTTTTGTTCTTCAGGAGTAATAAAATTTTTTTCATCTAAGGATTTGTAAAAATCCTCATCGAGAAACTTTATATTTAAGGGAATACCCCAACCATTTGTTAAAAGACCAAATTTATAAAAGTAGCCGAAATGCCCATTAACAAAGTCTAATTTGATATTAGAATTAGCTTGTGCAAATTTAGGCATGTTCTTATATGCGGCAGCATAAGGATTAAAAATTTCTTTGTTTGTAGCTTTAGCATAAGATTTCTGCCTGTTGATTTCAGCTACAAGAGTTTTAGGATTATTTTCTTTAACTCTTGGTTTTAAGCCAGAAGTATCGTATATAATCATAGAATTAAGGTTTTTCATAGGTGAATCATTTGGAAGATTATTATTAATATCTTCACAGATATCAATGACTTTAAGAGCCATTGAGTCAAATAAATTACTAAGATCATTTTCAAATGTAGTTTTAAATCTACTGAAAAATGATTCATCAGGTAGTGATTTGTAAAAACCACAGAATTCTCTTATTTCAGTAGAAAATACAAGAAAAATTGTTAGTAAAACAGTAGTAGGTATATGAAATATTTGCATGATTAGTAGTGCTGATAACACAGAAGAAAGTTCATATTCTCTATCCTTTCCTAAGTCAGAATAATAGTGTTCTTTAAATGAATTAGGAATGAAGGTATTAATATCAAAGTTATGAGCAAGTAACTCAATGAACCCTACGGGTTGTTTAGTAGTCATGTGTTTTAATTCAGATACCTGTTCAAAAAGATTTAGTTGTTTAATTTTATTAAGACAAAACATGTTTGTTCTCCTCCGCTATGGTTTATTATTTTGCGTGACAACATTTATTATTTCATAGTGGAGGAAAATATAAAAGCCTAACGGCTAAAAAGTTAGGCGAATCAACGCTTGCGAAATTCCGCAAGCGACTAAGAAAAACAGTTCTTTTAAGGAGGATAAAAAGATATGAACAAAACAAAATTGTTTAAATTTTTTATGTTTCTAGGAATACTTTTAATTATAACTTTAGGATATTTAAGTACAAATTTAACCATAGATAATAAAGCATTACAAAATAAAATATATGATGTTAAAAATGATGCTTCTTATATACAATTGAATAATATTGATAAAAAATTTTTAAATTCTATTATAGCAACTGAAGATCATAGATTTTATAATCATGGAGCTATTGACATTATATCAATAGTACGATCCACCTTTAAAAATATTGAGGCAAAAAAAATTGTACAAGGTGGAAGCACAATAACCCAACAGTTAGCTAAAAATTTATATTTATCAAATGAAAAAAGTTTTAGTAGAAAATTTAAAGAATTGTTTTTAGCTATAGAACTTGAAAAAAATTATTCTAAAAATGAACTTTTAGAATTGTATGTTAATGTTATCCCTTTTGGAAATGGATATATTGGTATAAAACAAGCCTCAAAAGGATACTTTGAAAAAACGCCTGAGAATTTAAGTTTAAACGAGGCTACGTCCTTAGCTGGTTTACCCCAAGCACCAAATATATATTCATCAAATAAAAACATAGCTCTTGCGAAAAAAAGACAACTACAGGTTATAAATGCTTTAAAAAAATATGAGCAAACTCATAAATCAGGAACTGTTATAAAACATTTTTTTATAATATCTGCGAAAAATTTAGCTAAAACTACAAACAGTAACCTTCCAAATATACTATTAAATCTTTTAGTAAATTAAAATAAATTCTTATTACATAAATTTTATCATAGAAGATCAATAAACCAAGTAAACTAATTACTTGGTTTATTTTGTTTATTTTGTTTATTTTATTTGTTTTTTATCAGTTAAAAAAATAAATAACTTTTACTAGGGAAACAAAGTGTACATCTTTCGTGTAGAAATTGCTATTTATACTTTTATAAATATTTTTATTAAATTTGCAAAACTTAATATAGAATTAACTTCTTTGCTTATCAAATAATAATTATTCTATAATTATATTTATCTTGAAATAATTATTATTATATCTTATAATACTAGATGTAGTATATATAAGTATTTTAAAAACTATATATAGTATTATACTATATTTATAATTTAGGAGGTGAAATAACTAAAAGTTAACGTAATAACTTTTAGTTAAATTATGCATAAAATAGATTCGATTTTTAAAAGGATTTTTACCAAAGATTTAGATAAAAATAAAGACTTAACAGTATTTGATTTGTTCCAATGGAAAAAAGTAAATGTATTTCTTAAAGATCATAAAACAGGTAAAGTTCTTGTTGATATGAAAAATTTAGAGTTTCCTATACACTATTCACAAAATGCATGTGACATCATAGCCTCAAAATATTTTAGAAAAGCCGGTATTCCTAATGAATTAGGGTATGAAAATAGCATGAAACAAGTTGCTCATAGAATAGTTAACTTCTGGTGTGAATCTTTATCAGATGAAAAATTAATAGATTCAGAAAAACAAAAGACTATTTTTTATGATGAAATGATTTATGCTTTTTTAAATCAAATGTATGCACCTAACTCTCCTCAATGGTTTAATACTGGCTTAGAACTCTCCTATGGTATTAAAGGTACTGGAAATAATAACTTCTATTTTGATGAAAAAGAAAACAAAGTAGTTAAAACAAAAGATTTTTATAGTAGAACTCAAGCATCAGCTTGCTTTATATTATCAATAGAAGACAAACTATTAGGTACTCACTCAATCTCTGATCAATTTGTAACAGAAACAAAATTATTTAAAGGTGGTTCTGGTACAGGAACAAACTTTTCTAGTATCAGGGCTAAAGGTGAAAAATTATCTGGTGGAGGAGTTTCTTCCGGACTTATGAGTTTCCTAAAATCTTTTGATAGAAATGCAGGAGCTATAAAATCTGGTGGTACAACTCGTAGAGCAGCTAAAATGGTTATTTTAGATGTAGATCATCCTGAAATAATGGATTTCATAACATGGAAAGCTAAAGAAGAAGACAAAGTTCGTGCTCTTGGTAAAATGGGATATGATATGAGTTTTGAAGGTGAGGCTTATGAAACCGTTTCTGGACAAAACGGAAACAATTCTATAAGATTTTCAGATAATTTCATGAAAATGGTAGATAATTTAAACACTAATCCCAATGCTGAAATAGAACTTAAAGGCCGTGTTGATAATTCCGTAAACTCAAAACTTAAAGTTACAGAAATTTGGAATGCCTTTAATGAGGCAGCCTGGAATTGTGCAGATCCTGCTCCACAATTTGATGATATTTTCAACTCTTGGCATACTTGTCCTTGTGGTGAAGATGGTGTGTATAATGCAAAATATAATAGAATAAATTCAACAAACCCTTGTGGTGAATATGCTTTCTTAGATAATACTGCTTGTAATTTGGCTTCAATTAATATATTTAAATTTTACGACTTAAAAACAAAAAAAATAGATTTAAACGCTTATACTCATTTAGTAGGATTACTTCAATTAGCTCTAGAAGCCTCTATTCATTGGGGACAATTTCCTACAGAAGATATAGCTAAAAGATCATACTTATTTAGAACTACTGGGTTAGGTATATCTAATATAGCATCTCTTTTAATGGTTATGGGATACCCATACGATTCAGATGAAGGAAGAAACCTTACATCTTCTTTAATTGGTGTGTTAACTGGGCATTCTTACTATATATCTTCTTTAATGTCAGAAAAACTAGAACCTTTTAAAATGTATAATGTAAATAAAAATCATATGCTTAGAGTTATAAGAAATCATTGTAGGGTTGCGGGATCCTTAGAAACTCCATATGAAGGATTAAATTATATTCCTGTTAATATTAATCATGATATATTGTTTAAAGAGAATTTAGCTTATATAAGTGAAGAATTAAAGGATACTTGGAATAAAGCCCTTTCCTATGGTGAAAAATTTGGTTATAGAAATGCTCAAGTTTCTGTTATTGCGCCAACTGGTACAATTTCATTTGCTATGGATTGTGGTGCTACTTCCATAGAACCTTATTTTAGTCATTTTATATATAAAAAGTTATCTGGTGGTGGTTATATGACCATTGTAAACCCAGTTATAGAATTATCTCTTGAAAATTTAGGATATACTGAGAAAGAAATTAATGATATTTTAGAATACATTTTAAGGAAAGAAACTGTCACTGAAGATGGATTTGAGTATGAAAAAATAATTGATGGTAAAATTGAAGGTGCACCTCATTTAAAGGCAGAACACTTGAGAATATTTGATACTGCTAATAAGTGCGGTAGTGGCGAAAGATTTATTTCTGCTAAGGGGCATGTTTTAATGATGGCTTCTATTACCCCCCTAATTTCAGGTGCTATTTCTAAAACTGTAAATTTACCTAAAAATGCCTCAGTACAAGATTTTAAGGATGTTGTTTTACTTTCTTGGAAATTAGGTGTTAAAGGTATAGCACTATATAGAGATGCCTCAAAAGCAAGTCAACCATTAAATACATCTTTAAGTGATGATGATAATAAAAAACTTGAGGATTTATCTTATAAAGAATTACTTGAAAAAGCTAAGGAACTTTATTATTCTAAATATTCAGAACGTGATAAACCGGATGGAATTAGGGTTGGAACTACTCATCCTGCTCAAATAGATGATGTAAAAATTTATACCACTGTAAATAGACGTGAAAATGGTGAAATTTGTGAGATCTACATTACAACTGACAGAGAAGGAACCATAATAACAGGTTTACTAAACTCTCTTTCTAAATCTATCTCTGTAATGTTACAATATCATGTACCTCCTAAAGATATCGCTAAAATGCTTAGAGGCCAAAAATATGAACCTTATGGATTTGTTCAAAAACATCCATATATAAAATATGTTTCTTCAATTTCTGATTTAATTAGTAAGATAATAGATATTGAAATAGGTGATTTTTCCCGTTGTCAAGTAAAGCCCGATAACTATAATCTACCATACATCGCCGTTTCAAAGGAAGAAAATACAACTAACTCCCCTACTTCTATAAATACAGCTAACGGTGAAAGACTTTATGGTGAGATTTGTTCAAATTGTGCGAGTACTCGTCTTGTAAGAAATGGCACTTGTAAAGTTTGCCTAGAATGTGGAACTACTACTGGTTGTAGTTAAAGAACGTAAAAAGATAAAAGGATATTATCTCCTTTTATCTTTTTTTATAATTTTTAAAAATTCTTTTAAAATTTCAGTTATCTTATTTACTAGGGATTCTATATCCTCTTCCATACATTCTCGCTGAATCCACTAAAGCTTTTATATTTTTTTCTGAAGTTCCTATTGGAATTTGGCAACCTGTACTTAAAATGTATCCTTTAGGATTATTCCATCCTATTTCTATACATTCTTTACTTTCTTTATATACATCCTCTGTAGTTCCTAATCTAAGAGTTTCTACTGGTCTAACATTCCCCACTAAACAAACCTTATCACCTACGACTTTTTTAGCCTCTTCTAGACTTTCAACATTATCTATACTAAAAGTTGATACTCCAAGCTCAATCATATCTTCCCATATATCTCGTGACTTACCACATATATGTAAAAACACTCCTGGTCCTCTCCATTTAACTACTCTGTCTATACATTGTTTTAAATAAGGTTTTGCAAATTCTTTAAATTGTTTAGAACTAATCATACTACAAGATGCTACTGGATCTGAAAATCCTACTCCATATCCTAGACTACAAGCAGCATCAATAAATCTTAAATTACACTCAGTTACTAATTGTAATAATTCATGTAATTTATCTGGACATCTTCTAATATCTTTCATTAACTTCTCTGCTCCACGTACAGCAGCTGCTATACTTATAGGACCAGCTATATCTGTAGATACACCAACCTCATGTCCTACTGCCTTATCAATTCGTTGAATAGCCTCTAATATTATTGGAAGTCTCCCATCTTTATGAGGATCAACAATCTTTAATTTTCCTAAATCATCATAACTTTTTAATAAAGGTTCTTTTACATAAGATACACCAACTTTGGGATACTCTATTTTTGTTCCCATGGCCTCTGCTATGCCTCTCAATCCTGTTCCTATACCGGTTCCATCTGCCTTAAATTTCTTATATACTTCAATTTCAACATTAGCCATTATTTCTGCCGAATAATCATATTCCTTAGGAGTAATTCCAAACATTGGAGCACTAGTCACCCCCATAATTGGTGAACAAGGTATTCTATCAACCTCCTCTCCTTTAGAAAAAAACTTCATTCTCTCTTTAGATGTCATTTCATCTTGTTTTATTTCGGTTAACATATGTAACACTTCCCCTATAATAATATTAAAACTTTTTATACCCCACATACTATAAATTGTAGGCTAGTTATGAATTTTAGTCTAATAAAAAAAAGTAATAGTACAATTTTGTACTATTACTTTTTTAAATATAAATAAACCTATTTAATTATTATTTATTTGTCTTTTTATTATTTTTTACTCTATTAGGTTTTGCCTTAGGTCTTATTACTTCCTGTTGTTGCTTTTTCTTTTCCTTTTCTCTTTGATCCTTACTATTTAATAACCCTGATGTTTGTAAAAACCAAAGTACAAGTACGATATATATAACTGGGAATACAAATAAACCCAAGAATCCTTTATTATAACTTATTCTAAAAAAAGGTGGTAAAAGAATAGCTACAATTGTTATTAAAAGAATAATCCATTTATTTACTTTAAACTTTTTAAAAACAGTTTGTGTTAAAACTCCAAAAAGTAAAAGTCCTGTAAAAACAACTAATAAGGCCATTAATATAATCTTTACTATTTGCATAAGATACACCTCCAAAAAATATATAACAATACTATTATTTAATATTTCTACAATATTATCAAGTATAATTTATAATTGTTAATTATAAGTTTATTAATTGAGTGTGTAAAAAATATGTGATAAAATATTTTTGGGTAGTATCTTTATTTGAAGAACTGCACCAATTGTTTATACTATAATAATTTAATTTTACATTGCTTGTATCTTTTAAGAATAAGACAATGAGTATAAGGAATCCACTAATTTATAGATTGGTGGTGATTAAACTTGATTTTCAAAAACATTTCATTTATTGGAGCTGGGAAAGTCGGAACTTCTCTTGCAAAATATTTTAAGGAAAATAACTATAATATTGCAGGATTCTATAGTAAATCTCAAGCTTCTTTAAAAAACACTTGTGATTTTTTAAATATTAGTCCATTTAATTCTTTAGATGAACTTGTAAAAAATAGTGATTTTATTTTTATTACTACTCCTGATGACTGTATAAAACATGTTTGGGAGCAATTAAAAAATTGTGGAAACCTAGAAAAAAAATATATTTGTCACACAAGTGGTTCCTTAAGTTCAAAAATCTTTTCTAATATAAACAGTTTTGGTGCTTATGAATTTTCAATTCACCCTATGTGGGCCTTTTCAGATAAATATAATTCCTATAAAAATCTTAAAAACTCTTATTTTTCCATAGAGGGAAATGAGGAAAAACTTCCTATAATAAAAAAATTTATAAATTCCTTAGGAAATAATTCTTTTACAATAACCAGTAAAAATAAAAGTTTGTATCATTCTGCTAGTGTAACTGTATCTAATTTTTTACTATCTTTAATAGAACTAGGCACTAATTATTTAGTTATGTGTGGAGTTTCAAAAGAAGATGCAGAAAAAGCATTAAAACCTTTAATTTTAAATAACATAAATAACTTTAAAAAACAAGGAATTTTAAATTCAATAACAGGACCAATTGAACGTAATGATATAGGAACTATAGATTCTCATCTTAAAATTATTCCTAGAGAACATATAGAGTTATATAAGATTTTATCCTTAAATTTATTACAATTATCTAAGATTAAAAATCCACACAAAAATTATGAGGATTTACAAACTTTACTTTTGGGGGACAAGTAAATGAAAAATTCAGTTAGTACTTTTTTAAAAGCAAAAAAAAATAATGAAAAACTTAGTATGTTAACTGCTTATGATTATTCAACAGCTAAATTAATTGATGAAACAGGTATAAATGGAATATTAGTAGGTGATTCGCTTGGTATGGTATGTCTTGGGTATAAAGATACTTTAAGTGTAACTATGGAAGATATGATTCATCATACTAGAGCTGTATCTAGAGGTACTGAGAATGCTCTTGTAGTTGGTGATATGCCCTTTATGTCTTATCATACATCAGTATATGATGCCGTTGTAAATGCTGGTAGACTTATAAAAGAAGGTCATGCTGGTGCAGTTAAATTAGAAGGTGGAACTAAAGTGATAGACCAAATAAAAGCTATTGTTAATGCACAAATTCCTGTTATGGGACATCTAGGTTTAACTCCTCAATCTATAAACATGTTTGGTGGCTTTAAGGTTCAGGGTAAATCTGAAGAAAATGCTAGGAGACTTATAGAAGATGCTAAAAAATTAGAACAAGCCGGTGTATTTGCCATAGTTTTAGAATGTATACCAGCAAAACTTGCTGAAATAATAACTAATGAACTCTCTGTACCTACTATAGGCATTGGTGCTGGATCTGGTTGCAATGGTCAAATACTTGTATATCAAGATATGCTTAATATGTTCTCTGACTTTAAGCCTAAATTCGTAAAAACTTTCGCTAATGTTGGTGACCTTATGAAAAATGGAATAAAGTCTTATATTAAAGATGTATCTAATGGTACATTTCCAGCTGAAGAACATACTTTTAAAATTTCAGAAGAAACTTTAAAAAAATTATACTAATAAAAATTTTTTAAATTTGAAAGGATGTGAAGCTACATTTGTGTAGCGCTGACATATGAAAACTATAAAAAATATTAAAGATCTTCGAATTGAAATAGATATGTGGAAAAAAGCTGGTTTATCTATAGGTTTAGTACCAACAATGGGATTTTTACATGAAGGTCATAAAAGTTTAATACAAAGGGCTGTTAAGGAAAATGATAAGGTTGTTGTTAGCATCTTTGTAAATCCTATTCAATTTGGTCCTAATGAAGACTATGATAAATATCCTCGAGACATTGAAAAGGATTCTAAACTTTGTACCGATGCAGGTGCTAGTTTAATCTTTAACCCTGAGGTTGAAGAAATGTATCCTGATAAAAATCCCCTTACCTTTGTTAATGTAGAAAATATAACCAATTGTCTTTGCGGTGCTAAAAGACCTGGTCATTTTCAAGGTGTTTGTACAATAGTATCTAAATTATTTAATATAGTTGCTCCTAACAAAGCTTATTTTGGTGAAAAAGATGCACAACAATTGTCTGTTATTAAACAAATGGTAAAAGATTTAAATTTTCCTATTGAAATTATAGGATGTCCTATTGTCCGAGAAAAAGATGGTCTTGCTAAAAGCTCTAGAAATACTTATCTTTCCATAAAAGAAAGACAAGCTGCATTAATTTTGAGTAAAAGTTTAAAGAAAGCTAAAATAGCTATAGCTAATGGTGAAAAAAATACTATTATTTTAAAAAATTTAATTATAGATAACTTAATTTCAGAACCTTTAGCTAGAATAGATTATGTTGAAATAGTAGATTTTAATTTAATGTGTGAAATTGACACCTTAAATAAAGAATCCTTAATTGCAATAGCTGTATATATAGGAAAAACTAGATTAATAGATAATATTATAATTAGGAGATAAAAAATGATACTAAATATGTTAAAGTCAAAAATTCATAGAGCTACTGTAACTGAAGCTAATTTAAATTATGTAGGAAGTATAACTATCGATAGAAATCTTCTAAAAGCATCTGGACTTATAGAATATGAAAAAGTTCAAATAGTTGATATAAATAATGGTAATAGATTAGAAACATATATAATTGGAGGAAAAGAAAATAGTGGTGTTATTTGTCTTAATGGTGCTGCAGCAAGACTCGTAAATGAAGGTGATAAAATTATTATCATGGCCTATGCTCAAATGGATGAAAAAGAAGCTAAAAGTTATAAACCCACAGTAGTTTTTGTTAATGATAATAATAATATAAAAGAAATTACTAATTATGAATTGAATGGAGAAATAAAATAAATATTTCAAGTTATATTTTTTTGTTAATTAGCCAATACTAATCTCGAAAACTTAATTAAAGGAGATGTATTAAGGTGAAAACATTAGATACTATCGCTCTTTTACTTGTTATAATCGGTGCTATTAATTGGGGTTTAATTGGATTTTTTAACTTTAACTTAGTAGCAACTTTATTTGGGCATATGACAGCTTTTAGTAGAGTAATTTACGCTTTAGTAGGATTAGCAGGTCTATATTCTATTTCATTCTTTGGAAGAGATAGAGATACTATTGAAGAAAAATAATAAAATATATTAAAGCTCACTAATATTAGTGAGCTTTAATTATTTATATTTTTTTAAAAACCATTTTTTATTATCTCTTGAACTTTAGTATGAATTGAATCTTTTTCTTCTTTATCTAAGTTATTAATATATATAGGTTTATGTATTTTTATTTTTACAGTATCAGATTTAATCTTTTTATTATTTCCTTCGTAACTTTTATAAGTTCCATCTAAAGTAATTGGTACCACTGGTGCTCCAGACTTTTGAGCCATCTTTAAACTTCCCTTTTTAAAATCATTCATTTGTTGACACTTACTTCTAGTTCCCTCTGGAAATATTAACATAGATTTCCCATTTTTTAAATTTTCTACACCCTTCAATATCGCCTTTATTCCTTCACGTGGATTTTCTCTATCTATAAATACACAACCTATCTGTTCCATCCAAAATGTTATCATTGGTGAAGTGGCTAATTCCTTCTTGGCAACAAATCCAACCATTCCAGGTAAATTAGATAATAAAACTGGAATATCTAAAAAGCTTTGATGATTAGAAACAAATAAGCACGCTTCCTTTGGAATATTATCTAATCCAGTAATTTCAACATTTAGAGGGATTTTCTTAACTATAAACTGGGCCCATCCCTTTACACATGTCTCTAAATATTTTTGTGCTTCTTCCTCTGATTTTTTCTTTAGCTTATTATATTTAGCCTTTTTAAAAGAGCATCCTATCATATATAAAGCAAATTCTAAGTAAAGTAAATAAGTTCTCATATTTTTTTCCTTTCATAATGAAATATAATATAAATATATATTACAGTTAAATTATACATTTTTAATGTTTTTTTTTCAATCATAAGACTTTCTCATTAATAAATTAAGAATTTCCTTTTTTAAAATTAGGAAACACTTGTTAAAACAATTGCTTGTTATTATAATTAGTATATATTTTAAAAAAGGAGATTTTGAATATGAAAAAATTTAATAAATACGCTTTACTACTATGTAGCTTAATTTTAACTTTTTCATTTATTCTTTCAGGATGTAATAATGTACAAGTTGATGTATCCTCTAGTGATAATTCTGGAAACAGTAATAAAACTTCCTCTACATATAATTTATCCAAAAATAATAAAGAAAATCCTAAAAAAGATTCCAAAAATAATGTTAAAGAGGTCTTTAAAAATGACCTATTTGTACATTATATAAATGTAGGCCAAGGTGATTCGGAATTGATCCAGTATAAAGGTAAGAATGTGCTTATAGATGCTGGTCCAAATTCAGCAAGAAATAGCCTATTAAAATATCTAAAAGGTGCTGGTATAAAAAAATTAGATTATGTAGTAGCAACTCATCCACATGAGGATCATATTGGAAATATGGATGATGTTATTCGCAATTTTCAAATTGGAGAATTTATAGCTCCAAAGGTTTCATCAACTACAGCTACTTTTAAATCCATGATTACTGCATTGAAATCTAAAAATTTAAGAATTACTACTGCTAAACCAGGATTAAAAATTAGTCTTGATAAAAATGTAAACTTTGAATTTTTTTCACCAAATAGTGCAAGCTATGAAAATTTAAATAACTACTCTCCTGTAATGAAATTAAGTTATGGTAAAAATTCTTTCTTATTTACAGGTGATGCTGAAACATTAAGTGAAAAAGAAATTTTAAGCAAAAATTTTAATGTAAAATCAGATGTTTTAAAATTTGGTCATCATGGAAGTAGTACATCATCATCTATTGCTTTTTTAAGAAAAGTTAATCCTAAAATAGGAATAATATCTTGTTCAAAAGATAATAAATATGGTCATCCTCATAAGGAAACAGTAAAAAAAATTAAAGATATGAATATTAAAACTTATAGTACGTATATAGATGATACTATTATATTAACAAGCAATGGAACTACAATAAAAAAATTAAACAAATAAAAATAAAAACTTGCAAAATATAAGGTTAACCTATACTTTTGCAAGTTTTTTATATTAAAATTTAATATGAAATTACATTCCTATGTTTATTTAAAGAAATTAGTAAACATTAATGCTACTATTATTCCACCTAGTATCAACCTATATATTGCAAAACCTTTCATAGGTCTCTTCTTTAAGAAATTCATAAACTTTTCTACTACAATAAGAGCAACTATAAATGCAACTACAAATCCTACTATTAATGCTACTATTTCTCCAAAGTTTAATGTAAATCCAGCTTTGATTAGTTTTAAACCTGAAGCCCCCACCATAGTTGGTATAGCTAAAAAGAATGAAAATTCAGCAGCAGCTACAGTTGTAACTCCCATAAGCCATGCACCCATAATTGTAGAAGCTGATCTTGACATTCCTGGCCATAAAGCTAAACATTGAAAAACTCCTATTATAAACGCTTTAGAATAACTAATCTCTTCTATCCTATCTATACCATTTCTATTTCTATATTTATATTCTATAATTATCATCAATATTGCACCGAAAATTAATGCAGCAGCAACTGTTTGAGGATTCATTAATTTTTCATCTATAATATCATCGAATAAAAATCCTAAAACTCCTGCTGGAATTACAGCAATCAATATATTAAACCAAAATTTTAGTCCATCATGTTCTAATTTAAAAAACTTTATTATACTAGTCCAAATTTTATTCCAATATAAAACAACTATAGCTAAAATAGCACCCAATTGTATTACAACCTCAAATAATTTGGCAAATTCACCAGTAAAATTAATTACATGGCCTACTATAATCATATGCCCTGTAGAAGATATAGGTAAAAATTCAGTTATTCCTTCTACTATGGCAATGATTATGGCTTTAAATATAAATAATAAATCCATACTTAATCCACCTTTTCCTAATTTAAAATTTTATTTTATGTAAATACCTTATAATTATACTATAAAGAACTTTATAATAATACCTTTGTAAAGAAATTTTAAGAATTTACATTTTAGCCCTGTACTAAAAAAATAGTATATACTATAAAACTTAATTTTATTTAAATTCACTGTAGTTTTAAAGAGTAAAAGTTGTTAAAATATAATTATGTTTACAGTTCATTGAGAGGAGGCATTTAATTGAAGAAAAAAACTTTCAAAAGAAAAAAAGGAACTTTTTTTGTTAGTTTATTTGTATTAGTTTTAATCATTATTAGTCTAACTATTCGATTTGTAAGTAAAGAAGAAAGTATTAATAATCTTTCTTTAAACTCTTTATATTTAAACGATAAAAAAATCAATAAAGTAAATAAAGCTAATATACAAAATAAAATTGATGATAAAATAAAAACTAAAAATTCTTCTAAAGACTCTAAAAATACACCTAAAAAAAGCACTTATACAGACATATTAATGTCCTTTGTAGGAGATTGTACTTTAGGAACAGATAGTAAATTTAGTGGTGAGACTATGCCAGTAACTTTATCTAATAATAACATGGATTTTTCTTATTTATTTAAAAATGTATCTTCTTATTTTAAGAAAGATGATTTAACTATTGCAAACTTGGAAACCACATTTACTGATGCTACTATTAAGAATCCTAAGACTTTCAACTTTAAAGCTCCCCCATCATATGTAGAATCTTTAACTCTAGGTTCCATAGAAGCGGTTAATATTTCAAATAATCATATTTATGATTATAAAGAAAAGGGTTATAATGATACTAAAAAAACCTTAGAACAAGAAAAAATTAATTATTTTGGTGAAGGAACAATATGGAAGACTACTGTAAAAAATAAAAAATTTGCATTTTTAGGTTATAGGGGTTGGGAAGATAATATAGACTTTGATAAATTAAAATCTGAAATTACCCAATTGAAATCTGAAGAATATACGGTTATAATTAGTTTTCATTGGGGTATTGAAAGACAGTACCATCCAATTGAATTCCAAAAAAAATTAGCACATTTTTGCATTGATAATGGTGCCGATTTAATTATAGGTCATCATCCTCATGTACTTCAAGGAATAGAAACTTATAAAGGTAAATACATTTGCTATAGTTTAGCTAACTTTTGTTTTGGTGGAAATAATAATCCCCAAGATAAAGATACAATGATAGTTCAAACTCAATTTAATTTTAAAAATGACAAATTAATAGAAACAGGATTAAAAGTAATACCTTGTTCTATTTCTTCCGTTAAATACAAAAATGATTATTGCCCTACTCCTTTGAAAGGAGATAATTATACTAGGGTCTTAAATAAACTAAATGAGATATCTCCTAAAAGTGGTTTCAAACTTTCAGAAGACTTCCATTTTGAAAAACACGAATAAATAAGGCGGTGACTTAAAATTAATATTAAGACTTTTTTTAGCATACTTACTTCAAAACTTATAATTAAGAGTTGTAAACTTTTATCTAAGGGTGGAACTAACTTTCCTGGCAAAATAGCTTTAAAATTAGATAAAAATATTTTAAAAACTGTAGCTAAAGATTATACTATTATTTTAATTACAGGAACTAATGGAAAAACTACAACCACTAATATGATTTATAATATTTTAAAAGATAAAAATCCTAATAAAAAAGTAATAACTAACTCCTCTGGTGCAAACCTTTATCCTGGTATAGTTACTTCTTTTGTATCAAATTTTAAATTTAAAGATAAATATCAAGAAAAATATGCTGTAATAGAAGTTGATGAAGCTAATGTAAAATTTGTTACAGAATATGTATCTCCTAAAATTATTACCGTTACTAATCTTTTTAGAGATCAATTAGACAGATATGGTGAGGTATATACTACTCTTCAAAAAATATTAGAAGGTGTAGTAAAAACTCCAGATTCCCTATTAGTTTTAAATGGTGATGAATCTTTACTAGGTAAATTGGAACTTCCTAATAAAGTTCACTACTATGGATTTAAAAATTATGAGGATGGAACTTCTAAAGTTAATATAAATTCCGATGCAAAGTTCTGCAAGTTTTGTAAGAGCTCTTATAAATATAACTTTGTAACTTATAACCATTTAGGTGATTATTATTGTCCTAATTGTGGATATAAACGTCCTGAACTTAAATATAATGTGGAAAATATTATAGAAAAAACAGCTTCTAGTTCTACTGTTATAATAAATGGAGAAGAAATATTAATAAATCAACCTGGTACATACAATATCTATAATGCCCTTTGTGCCTTTTCAATCGGAAAGGAACTTAATATATCCACAGATAAAATAAAGGAATCTCTACAAACTCAAGAAAGTAGTTTTGGAAGACAAGAAGAAATTAATATTGAAGGTAAAAAAGCTAAAGTAATTTTAGTAAAAAATCCAGCTGGATACGATGAAGCTTTAAATACAGTTTTATTAGATAAAGATAAAATTAATCTTTGTTTTATGCTTAATGATCATTATGCAGATGGTAGAGATGTATCTTGGATTTGGGATGTAGATTTTGAAAAGTTAAAAGAATTAAATGTAGATAAAATTTTAATAGCTGGCATAAGAAAATATGATATGGCAGTTAGATTAAAAATTGCTGGATTTAATGAAGATCAATTTATAATTTGTAATGAATTTGATAATATCATAGATAACATAAAAGAAATTTCTACTGAAAATACTTATATATTAGCTACTTATACAGCTATGACAAGTTTTAGAAAACTTCTTAATACTAAGGGATATGCAAAAGAAATTTGGTAACTAAAAGGAGAAGATTTTTATGGAATTAAACATATGCCATCTTTATCCTGATCTTTTAAATGTATATGGAGATTACGGAAATATTTTAGTTTTAAAATATAGAGCTGAAAAAAGAGGTATTAAAATAAATATTCATAACCTTTCTATTGGCGAAAAATTTGATGAAAATTTATATGATATAGTTTTATTTGGCGGAGGTCAAGATTTTGAACAGTCTATTGTATCTAACGATATTATAGATAATAAAAGAGAGAATATACAAAATTATATTGAAAACAATAAAGTTTTTCTAAGTATATGTGGTGGATATCAACTTCTTGGAAAATATTATACTACACCTACTGGTGAAAAACTTCCTGGACTTTCAATATTAGATATATATACTGAAGCCGGTGATACAAGATTTATAGGAAATACAGTTATATACAATGAAGATTTTAATGAAACATATGTAGGCTTTGAAAACCATTCTGGTAGAACCTATATAGGAAATTTAAAACCTTTAGGAAAAGTTAAAGTCGGATATGGAAATAATGGCTCTGATAAAAACGAAGGTTGTATTTATAAAAATACTTTTTGCACGTATTTTCATGGTTGTTTACTTTCTAAGAACCCTGAATTAGCTGATAGACTATTATATTTAGCACTTTCTAAAAAATATGATAATGTAAAAGATATTCTAACCCCATTAGATGATTCATTAGAACTTAAAGGTAAAGAACATATTATCAATACTTATGAAAAAATTAATAAATAATAAGAAGGCAGCTAAAGGCTGCCTTCTTATCTATTTAAAATTTTTAATCTTTCTAGTCTTTCTTTATCTTGTTTTGAAATATTTTTTAAACTTTTAAAAGTATATCCCCTATCTTTATAATATTTTATTATTTCAGGCAAGGCTTTAACTGTGTTACTATTATAATATCCATCATGTAAAAGCACTACAATACAATCTTTATTTTTGCTATATTTAAAAACATTATTCTTTATTTTATAAAGAGCAACATTTTTGGAAATTGCATCTTCTCCACTTACATTCCAATCAATGTAATCAAATCCCTTTTCTTTTATACTATTCTTAATTTGTTTTTTTACTGCTTTATTACAAATAGTGTTTGTAGATCCTCCTGGCATTCTAACTATGTTAATATATTTCTTCCCTATAATCTTATCCAATACTTCTAAACATTGATTTAAATCTTTAATATAATTTTGAGAACTTTTATAAATGTAATGAGTTTTATGCGAAAATGTATGTTCACCTATAGCCATATTATTTTTTAAAAGTTCTTTTACTATCTCAGGATTACGTTCAGCATTTTCACCAATTAAAAAAAAGGTAGCAGGAATATTTTCTTTTTTTAAAATTTCCAATACCTTTTTTGTATTATTTATAGATGGCCCATCATCAAATGTTAAATATACAACTTTTTCTTTCTTACCATTAGTTTTGCCTGTTTCTTCATTTGCCTCGATAATAGGATTAACCATAAATACACTGCCTAAAAATATACTTATACATAGAATAGCAATTAAAAATTTATTCTTATACAAAACTACACATCTCCTTAAAATATTTTATATTTATAATGTGTGTAGACCTTCTAATTTTATTCTTAGTATACTTTCTAAAAAAACCTTATAAAGGAAAAATTAATTTCTTTATAAGGGTTAAAATTTTTATCTTATTTCTATTTCCATATTAAACTCTAATTTGTCATGTGCCTTTAAGTAAAATATTTTATCTTCTTTTTTAGCAATATCTATATTATCATAGAATCCATTAGTAGGTTCTAAGGCACAGTTATAATCTCCCCTAAACCCACCTTCTGTAACCCAAAAGCCTAAATAAGGTAATACCTCTTTATCATATTTTAAAATGTATTCTAAATTTACATTTTGAAAATAAATTGAACACATGCCTTCATTTACCTTGTTATTAACATAATACTTTTCTGTATGATTACTACTTTCAGATAAAACTTTACTTAAATTATATTCATTTCCTTGTAAATCTTCAGTTAAAGGATATGTATGAATTGTGTTTATTTGTCCTAATCTACTACTTTTTTGAACATTTCTAACATAATTTGTTCCTTTAGGTAATCTTATCTCCATATCTTCATTACAGTTTATTAGGAAATGAGCTGCCCAGATACACGGAAACTTTTCGTCCCCATGATTTTCTATAGAATACTCTATTTTTATTTTATTATTCTTTAAACTTATAGTTTTTATATATTCATAAGGTAAAATTCGGCTAACATATCTTAACTTTACCTTATTCTCTTCTATTGAAATCACTTGAAAATCGCTTGTCCATATTTCTCCATGATCTGGATATATTATTTTTTTTCCCATATATTCAACTTCACATTGATCTATAGTAGGAAATGCATCATCTAACCCTGCCGCATCAAATTGTGAAAAATTAGAATATAGTTTTGGTTTTTTATATATTTTTTCTTTATTTTGAAAAGCAAATTCAAATTTTTTATTTTTGTGATATATAGATGCAATCTTACCCCCGAATTTAGGCAAAACTATAATTTGTATATTAGCATTTTCCAGTTGAATTCCCTTTTCACCCTTAAAAATAACATCTGTATGCATAATCCTAACCCCTTTTATATGAATTAATTTTCATATCCTTGTGGATGGTTTACATGCCATTTCCAAGCTGTCTCTATAATTGTTTCTAATGAATTATATTTAGGTTTCCATTGTAATTCTTCCATAGCTTTCTTTGAAGATGCTATTAATGTAGCCGGATCTCCTGCTCTTCTCTCAGCTATTTCTGCCTTAATTTCCTTACCTGTAACTTTTCTTGCTACTTCTATAACTTCCTTAACCGAAAAACCTTTTCCATTTCCTAAGTTATATATCCTACTTTCCCCACCATTCATTAATCTTTTTAATGCTAAAAGATGTGCATTAGCTAAATCTGTTACATGAATATAGTCTCTTACACAACTTCCGTCTTCTGTATTGTAATCATCACCAAAAATAAATATTTTATCTCTTTTACCTAATGCAGTTTGAAGAATTATAGGTATTAAATGAGACTCTGGATTATGATCTTCTCCTATTTTACCATCTACATGTGCTCCTGCTGCATTAAAATATCTTAAAGCCGTATATTTAATACCATAAGCATTATCACACCATTTTAATATTTTTTCTACGGCAAGTTTTGATTCTCCATAAGGATTTGTTGGTAGATTTCTATCTCCCTCTACTATAGGAATATTTTCTGGCTCCCCATAAGTTGCTGCTGTAGAAGAAAAGACTATATACTTAACCTCATGATCTCTCATTGCTTTTAATAAATTAATTGTAGATCCTATATTATTATCAAAATATTTCAAAGGCTCTGCAACACTTTCGCCAACTAAAGAATCTGCTGCAAAATCTATTACAGCATCTATTTTATTCTCTGAAAAGACTTTGTCTAATACACTTCTATCTCTTAAATCCCCTTTATAAACCTTGCCACCTAAAATAGCATCTCTATGACCTTTTTGAAAGTTATCTAAAATAACTACTTCATGTCCATTTTCTAAAAGTTCAGCTACCATATGGCTTCCTATATATCCTGCGCCACCACAAACTAAAATCTTCATTTATGTATCCTCCTAAAACAAAACTTTTTATCACTTTTTCTTCCTACATTATATCACAAAAGATAAATTAGAAATATTTAATATATTGCAAAAATGGCCTAAGCTTTTATATATTCTTCCTCAATAAAAAACCAGTGGATGGTATCCCTCCACTGATTTTCTTATTTTTATTTAACTAAAACATAACTTATCTCCATTAAAATCAATATTAATAGTATCGCCTTCTGAGACACTGCCTTTTATTATCATTTTAGCTATTTCAGTTTCTATATTATTTTCAATATATCTCTTTAATGGTCTTGCTCCATATACAGGATCATATCCTTCTTTTGCTATTAATTCTTTTGCCTTATCACTTATAATTAATCCTATATTTCTTTCACTTAACCTATTTTTAGTATCTTGTAAGAATATATCTATAACTTTTTCTATATCATCAATGTTAAGCGGCTTAAACATTATAACATCATCTAATCTATTAATAAATTCTGGTTTAAATCTTAATTTTAACTCATTTAATACATTATCTCTTACTTCTTCAGTTAAATTGTTTTCTTCCATATTTTGAAGTAAGTAAGAACTTCCTAAATTTGATGTCATAATAATTATAGTGTTTTTAAAATCTACTACTTGACCTTTATTATCTGTTAATCTTCCATCATCTAATATTTGAAGAAATATATTAAATACATCTTCATGAGCTTTCTCAATCTCATCAAAAAGTATAACTGAATATGGATTTCTTCTTACTGCTTCTGTAAGCTGTCCGCCCTCTTCATATCCCACATAGCCTGGAGGTGCTCCAATTAATCTAGATACGGCATATTTCTCCATATATTCAGACATATCTATTCTTATCATATTTTCTTCACTATCAAATAAATTTTTTGCTAAGGTTTTTGCTAATTGAGTTTTACCAACACCAGTAGGTCCTAAGAATATAAATGAACCTATTGGTCTTTTAGGGTCTTTAAGACCAGAACGGGCTCTAATTACTGCATTTGAAACTGCGGTAACGGCTTCTTCTTGTCCTATAACTCTTTTTTGTAGTTCTTCTTCTAATCTTAAAAGTTTTAACTTTTCTCCTTCAACTAGTCTTTTTACAGGAATACCGGTCCATTTTGCCACTATATCTGAAATTTCTTCTTCTGTAACCTCTAATTTTAATAAGGATTTAGACCCTTCTTCTTTTAATATTTTTTCTTTCTCTTCTAATTGTTTTTCAAGAGAAGGTATTATACCATATCTAATTTCAGCAACTTTATTTAAATCATATTCTCTTTCTGCTGCTTCAATTTCTGCTTTATAGTTATCTATTTTTTCTTTTAACTCTTTTACATTTTCTATTTGAGCTTTTTCTTTTTCATATCTAGCAGTAAATTCTTTATTTTCTTCTTCTAAATTACTTAATTCTCTTTCTACATCCTGTAATCTAGCCATAGAAACTGCATCTTTTTCTTTATCAAGTGCTTGTTTTTCTATTTGAAGGTTAAATATTTTCCTTCTAATATCATCCATTTCTGTTGGTAAACTATCAATTTCTGTTCTTATCATAGCGCAAGCTTCATCTATTAAATCTATAGCCTTATCAGGTAAAAATCTATTATTTATATATCTAGCGGATAATTTTGCTGCAGCTACTATAGCATTATCATGGATTCTAATTCCATGGAAAATTTCAAATTTTTCTTTCAATCCTCTTAAAATTGTAATACATTCATCTACAGTCGGTTCCTCAATTTGAACCTGTTGGAATCTTCTTTCTAAGGCTTTATCCTTTTCTATATACTTTCTATATTCATCAAAAGTAGTTGCCCCTATACAATGAAGTTCTCCCCTTGCAAGCATTGGTTTAATTAAATTGCCTGCATCCATAGCTCCTTCTGTTTTTCCTGCACCTACAATAGTGTGTATTTCATCTATAAATAATATTATTTTTCCTTCACTAGCTGTAACCTCTTTTAGTACAGCTTTTAATCTTTCCTCAAATTCTCCCCTATACTTAGCTCCTGCTATTAATGACCCCATATCCAGCGAAAATACTATTTTATCTTTTAGACCTTCTGGTACGTCGCCCCTTACTATTCTTTCTGCAAGTCCTTCAACAATGGCAGTTTTACCTACCCCAGGTTCTCCAATAAGTACTGGGTTATTTTTGGTTCTTCTAGATAAAATTCTAACTACTCTTCTAATTTCATCATCTCTACCTATAACAGGATTTAATTTATTCTTTTTAGCTTCTGCAACTAAATTTCTTCCATATTTAGATAAAGCATCATAGGTTCCTTCTGGATCGTTAGTATCTACTGTTTGATTTCCTCTTACTTCCATTAAAGTCTTTAAAAATCCATCTTTTTTAATACTAAATGTTTTTAATACTTTACCTATAGCACCATTTGAATCTATTTCCATCATAGCTAACATTAAATGTTCTACACTTATATAACTATCATTAAATTTTTTAGCTATATCTTCTGCCTTTACAAAAATCTCTTCAAATCTTCTTGTAGGATAAACTCCTGAACTATTCCCACCTTCACCTAATACTTTAGGCATCCTATCTAATTCTTTATGTGTTAAGTTTCTTAATGCTTTTACATCAACACCCATTTTACTAAAAATATTAGGAATTAAACCTTCATCTTCTGAAATCAAAGCCATAAAAAGATGAATTGCATCCAATTGCTGATGATTGTATTTAACTGCAATACTATGTGCATCATTAATGGATTGTTGTACTTTTATAGTAAGTTTTTCAATATCCATCTTATAATTCATCTCCTTTTTCATTTTATTATTTAATTACTAAGTTATAAAATAATATTTTTATATTTACTATTATAATACTATTTTTTATAAAAAATATAAAATTATTATTAAAAAATTTATGATTTTATAATCCTTTCAAATAATACTAGTGTACTCATTTTATTATTAATTCGTCACTATATTTTATCTTTCTTATCTAAAAAATCCCTACTTTTTTATTCCTATTATGAAACTTTTTTAAGTTTTATAACATTTTTATTATTTGCAACAATAACTAATCTTAATCTCTTTAATGTTATTTTATATTTTTATATAAAAACAGAGTAAAAAGTATACTAAATACATTTCACTCTGTTTTTTCTAAATGAATTTTTCAATTTTAATAGCTAAGTTAAAATATTTTAAAGCTTCTCTTACATTATCAAATTTAAAATACATTTTTCCCATTTCTAAATATCTGTTATATATATCTTTTTTAGGTGCAAATTTCACAAGTGAATCTAAAGCTAAATTCATATACATTTCAGCTGAATAATCACTTTCTTTTTTCATACATATTAAAGATTTTGTATAATATGATTTTTCAATTAAATGTATATCATCAATTTTAATTGATATATCTAATGCAACTGAACAAATTTCATCTGCTTTTTCTAAAATGCTATTTTTAAATAATGTATCACATACCATGAGAAGGTATTCTATATATTCCTTTTTTTCTTCTTGAGGACAGGCCTTTAGTCCTTTATTTATATACTCCATACCTTCATCTTTTAAGCCTAATTCTAACATTATACTAGCATATTCATTCATAGCTTTAGCTTTTTGTATATTTTCTTCTTTATAATACTTAAAAGCTTTTTCCTCATATTTGGAAAATCTATCATCATTCATACGCAAACATAGATATGCCATCATATGATAAATTTCTGCTTTTAATAAATCCTCTTTAACCCATTGAATATACTCTATAGATTTCATTATTATACTATAAGCTTTTTCATATTCTTTCATCATAACATAACATGAAGCTTCTTCATAAATAATATTTGCCAAATCATTATAATTATCACTACTATTATGACCATTCATAATTAAATTTTTTACGTTATTATAATAATTCGCTGCCTGTAAATATTCTTTACTAATAAAAAGATAGTTAGCCATGTCAATATAATAAATTTTATGATTTTCTTCATTATATACTTTTTGATAAACATCATAATACTTACATTGAACATCTTCCAACATTTTTAAATCTTCTTTTACCAAATAGTATTTAAAAAGTAAATGCATTAAACTCATAGATATATCATCATACCTATATTCATCTGCATACTCTAAATTATATTGCAATTCTTTTTCGTAATTGATGCTATTATTGTTATTTTTAATATTTTCAAGATTTTCCAATAAATGATCTCTTACATCTTTGCTTAAATAATCATAATTAATATCTAGTTTTTTGCTGGTAAACTCCAATATCCAAGGTTCTGCCTTTATTTTATTATTTTCAATACAACTCATCTTGGATACAGAAATTTTATCTTCACACAGCTCTTTCAATGTTAATCCTTTATAAATACGAGCTCTTTTTATTTTTTCCCCTGTTGATAATATCTCCATACTAATCTCACCCATCCAAGTAAACATTATAAATAATTTATAATTCCAAGTTCCTTAAAAATTTCAACACCTTCATTTAAATACTTAGCCGCTGAAGATTCATTTCCCTTATCCATATAAAACTTACCAATCATCATTGAAATTTCTCCTGCTTCCTTTAAATAACCCATACTTTTTGAAAAATTTAATGCTATGATTAATGTGTTTTCTGCTTCTAAGAAATTCTCTTCTTGCATGTCAATCCTATATTTTAAAAGATAATAATCTACTAATGCCTTCTTATTTCCATTTTGTACTTCTATCATTATTTCTTCTAAAATTTCTTTAGACTTAGATATATTTTTAAACTTTATATAGTTTTCACACATTGTTATTAACGTTTCTATAACTTTAGGATCTTTATTATCTATTCTCAATTTTTTAGAAATTTGTAGATGTATAAACGCTTCATCTATATTGCCAAAATCTGAGAAAAGTTTTCCAATATTATTTTCAATTTCAGATATATTTTTAACATCTTGAATTTCTTTATATATAGCTAATGCTCTTTTTGAATAATTTATTGCATTTTCTAATTGTTCTTTTTTACAATATTGTTCTGATAACAGTAATAAAGATTTTGCATAATCTTTTTTATTGTTTAATTGCTTAAATTTTTCTTCTGCTAAATATGAGTATTTGATAGACTTGTCTACTTGCTCTAATTTAAAATAAGTATACGCTATATAATAATATATCTGACCTATTAAAAAATCATTTCCAACATTATTATCTAAAAATACTTTTTCAGCTTGTTGAAAATAAGTGCATGAAGAATGATATGCCTTTAATTCTAAGGTAATAACCCCTAAATTCAAAAATGTATTGATTATCTCCTCATACTTATTAAGTTTAATAAATATAACATTAGCTGAAAGGAAAAACTGTTGAGCTAAGGCTCTTTCTCCTTTAATCATGTGAATTTTACCGGTTAGAAATAAAGTTTTAGCCTTTATATATTCTAGATTATAAGATTCCGCATAGTATAATGCTTTTTCTATATATTGCTCACTTTTAGTTAAATCGTTTTCTAACATATGAGACTCGGCTATATTTTGGAAGAATTCACATATTTTTTCTGCCTGACTTTCTTCAGATTCCATTAGATACTCAACTGACGTATTTAATGCCATGGCCAAATACTCTAAAAGATCCATACTAGGATTTGACTTACCAGACTCTACAAGACTTATTTGTCCTGGTGTTATTCTGTCTCCTGCAAGATCTTTGAGTGTCATATTAAGTTCTTTTCTTTTCCTCTTTATTTTTTCCCCTAAAGACAAAATTTCCATGTCCATATACCCACTCTTCCTTTTCACGGTAATAAAAATAATTTAATAAAATTTAAATTAGATATAAAATATTAACAATATTATAACATAATTTAAACCTTTACTGCAAAAATATCTAAAAAATTTTCTTATAAAAAAATAAAAGTGCTTTTAAAGCATTTTTCCTTTAAAAGCGCTTTTATTTTGGCTGTTTTCATCTAAATTTAAAATTATTTGTCCATCATCATATCTCTCATTGAATTAATCATGTCCCCACCATAAGATTTTACTACTCTATTAGCTCTTCTAATTTTTCTTTTTGTTTGTCTATCCATTGATGGAACCATCATCATACCTGCTGCCATTCCTATTAATGCTCCAGCAGTTATTCCCTTTGCAAATTTAGCACCCATTTTACTACACTCCCTTTCAATAAATATTTACATTAATAGAATGTGTAATTTTATTTTTATTAATCCTGTTTTTTTTTAGTGTTAAATATTTTTTATCCCAAAATTTATATAATTAAACACCTTATCCACATTATTACCACCAACAGCGCTCGTTATAACTTTAACACCTTCTTTTATAGTTAAGATTATATTCTCTTCTCCTTCCCAATTTTGAAGAATAACTTCATCAGGAACTTGGTTTATAATCTTATCTAATGCAAAAAATATTAAAGCTAATTCATCTACTTTTCCTATAAACGGTATTTTATCTGGAATTATGTCTATTGGCGATGCAATATACGTTATAACTCCTCCTAAAATAATTTTATACTTATTTTCAACTCGTTTATCTTTTATTAGCCTATATATTAAGGCCATAATATCTGGAATAATTAAAGCATATTTAAGTAAGTCTTTATAATCGCATGTTACAGAGTTTTCTATATTATCTCTTATTAAAGTATATCTATCTTCTACTTTATTCTCCGCATTTAATACAACTTTTTCTTCATTTTTCTCTTTTTTTAGATTAAGCTCCCATACATTTTGTATTTTTTCATTTCTTTTCATAGCTTCTTCAAATTCAACATATTTTTTATCCATATTAAAAGATATTTCTTTAATTTTAATAAAAATATCTTCATCACTTACATTTATCTCATTAAGTTGTAAAGTTACATATGGAATTATAGTAAACAAAGTATTTAATTCTATACATACTTGATCTTTATATGTAATAATTCCTATAACCATAAAATCTTTTAAAGCTTTCTTTAATGCAAATTTTTTTATAAAAGAAAAAATACCTAATTTAGCTATAGAAATTTTCTCTATCTTTAATTTTAATAAATTATCCTCTAAATAAATAAATCTTAATTTAATTTCAAAGGGTATTTTAATTTTAAATTTATATGTACCTTTTAAAACAAGCATTCCTTCATCAAATACCGTGGAACTTATTTCCAATCCTTTTATTTTAGCAAGTAAAATAACCTCTTGTATTATACTAATTAAATCTTCAGAAGTGACCTTTATAGTTGCTTCAGAAATATTCATTTATTTTCCTCCCCCTAATTCAATTTACTAATTTTCCTATACTATGTTTTAATTCTAGTATATCATATGTAGTTCTATAATTTACATATCCATAATTTATGTATTTCATTAGACTTAATTATTAAAAACTAATATAATGAGAACACATTAAAATAAAAATTAATTTGGTAGGTGATAATTAATGAAGAAAAAAAATAAATTTTTATTAATACCTATTGCCTTTTGTATAATTTCTTTAATTTCTATGATAACAGTAAATTTAACTTATAATAAAAATCTACACAAAAATTACTCTACATTTTTACAAGAAATATCATCAAAAAAAGTATCAGAAGTTTACCTAGATAACTCATCAATTCTCACTGTAAAACTTAAAAATGGACAAGTTTATAAAACAGATAATCCCAGAAAAGAAAGCTTAAAAGAAGACTTACTAAAAAATAATATTTTAGTTCATGAAAATTCATTTAAATCTATACAAGAACTTATTCCTGCTTTAGTATTTTTTATTTCAATTTGTAGCATTTTATATATTATTTTAAAAACATCAAAAGTTTTTTCCAAAAGCTCTTTTTCTCAATGTTCAATACAGGCGGAAGCTATACAAAATTGTTCTTATAACTTTAACAGTATAGCTGGTAATGAAGAGGCTAAAGAAAGTGTTAAAGATATAATCAATTTCTTAAGAACTCCAGAAAAATATGCTTCTTATGGCGCACGTATGCCTAAAGGAATTATTCTATATGGTGAACCTGGAACTGGGAAAACTCTTTTAGCAAAAGCTATTGCTGGTGAGGCTGGCGTACCTTTTTATGCCGTATCTGGTTCTGATTTTGTCCAAGTTTATGTAGGTGTAGGTGCTGCACGAATTAGAGATCTATTTAAAAAAGCAAAAAAACAAGGTGGAAAAGCAGTAATTTTTATTGATGAAATAGACGCCATAGGTAAAAAAAGAGATGGTTCTAAAAGTGGAGGAAGTTCCGATGAAAAAGATCAAACTCTAAACGCTCTCTTAACGGAGATGTCTGGATTTAATGAAAAAGAAGGAATTATTGTTATTGCAGCTACCAATAGATTGGATGTATTAGACCCTGCTCTTTTAAGACCTGGCAGATTTGATAGACATATAGAAGTTGCTCTTCCCGATTTACAAGCAAGAGATAAAATTATTAAACTATATCTAAAAAATAAACCTCATAAAAATATAAATTTTTATGAATGGGCAAAAAAAACAGCTTATTTTTCCGGTGCAAAATTAGAAAGTTTTATAAATGAAGCTGCTATTATCGCTTGTAATGAAGATAGCGAATATATAGATGATTTTATTTTGGACAGGGCTTATTCTATTTCATTAGCTGGTCATGAAAAAATAAATAGAGATTTTATTAAAGAACAAGATAAAAAAATTACAGCTATACACGAAAGTGGTCATGCTTTACTTTCACATATACTTTTACCTCAAGAAAAAATTTCTAAGGTTACTATTATTCCTAGTACCAAAGGTGCTGGAGGATATACTTTAAGTATTCCTGAAGATAGTTTATTTAGAGATAAATCTTATTTACAAAATAAAATAATGGTTCTTTTAGGTGGAAGAGCAGCGGAAGAACTTTATTTAGGAGAAGAAAATATAACTACTGGAGCATCTAATGATATTGAAAAATGCACAAATCTTATTGTTCGCATGATTAGTATTTATGGAATGGGCCAAAGTATCGGTCTTCTAAATATGAATGAACTATCTAAATTAGGAATTAACAATTCTACATTGATATTAGATGAGTGTACAAAAACTATAGAAATTTTATATGATGAAACTAAAAAACTTATAAAAAAGAACAAAAACCTTATCGATACTATGGTAAATTCTCTTTTGGATAAGGAAACCTTGTATGATAGTGATTTAGACATAATTTTTAATAATATTACTTTTTCTTAATAAAGAAAAAAGGGGCTGTCGCACTAAAAAATAGTGCGACAGCTTTTTGCGTAAAAAATAAATCTCCCACTCGAAAGAGTGAAAGATTTATAGTAAAATTAATATATGACAAAACATATTAATTTACATAAAAATTATACTTCAAATCGTGGAAATTATCAATTAAAACTTCCACTAAATATTGAATACATGATTCCAAATAATGATTCGGTGCGTTTGCTAAGTCAATTTGTAGAAGAGATAGATTTAACAGATTTATATTCGACTTATTTCCGATTAAGTTAAAATCAGGCTACGCCTCGTTTTTAACTTTTACTGCTTTCTTCTATTATATTGATACATTCCAAGACTGACCACTATACCTGATACTAATCCAATTATATGTGCCTTATTATCAATATTAGGCATACTTAATCCGATTATTATATTTATAAAAATTACTGCTATTATATTATATAAAAGTCCTTTTCCAATTTTTCCTTTTGCATTATACGCAAATATTAGTACTGCCCCTAATACTCCAAAAATAGCACCTGATGCTCCAATAGCTACTCCATTTAGTGTAAATGAGCTTAAAATAGAAGCTGTTAACCCAGCTATAAAATATATTATAAGAAAATTTTTAGTACCATAAACATTTTCAACTACTGGACCAATTGCATATAATGCATACATATTAAAAAATATATGAGCAACCCCTCCATGTAAAAACATACAGGTAATAAATCTATAAAACTGATTATTCAACAATGCTATATTTACTAATCCACCTAGTTTATATAAAACGCTTGTATTTATTTCCAGTACCCCTGCTCCTATTTTTAAATTTAAAAATAATGTTAGAATAAATGCAATTATATTTATAGCAATTATTATAGATGTACCTTTATTATTTTTTATAAAATTCTTTTTTTCAATAGTTCTATTAGTAATTATCTGCAAACTTTGTTCTATATCACTTCTAATTTTTTGTTCTATATTTCCTACATATTTTATACTTCTATTTTTAAAATCTAAAATAACCATATTATTTTGTATACATTTATATATAATTTCTTCGCTAATCATATTTATATCTACTACAAAATAGATTTCTATGGGAATATTAGAATTTCTAGTATTGCTTAAAATTATTTGTTTATATCCATTAAAATTTTCATATGTATCTTTATTTAAAAAGAGGATATAACATTGTTTATTATATTCCATTTTTGAAAGACACCATATATTTTTTACATTTTCATTCTCTTTAATTTCAATAAGATTATAATTCTTTTTATTTATTAATTCCTGAATTAATTCTCCATTGCAATCTTTCATATATAAAAAACTCTCCTAATTATTTAAAGGTTTCTTTAAAAACTCTTACTTCTTTTAAAAACCTTTATTTAAAATTTATCAAAATTTTCACTAATTTTATCAGAAGATTCCAAAAAATATTTATATACCCTAATGTTTTTTCTTCTTACAATTGTCACAGACACCTTCTAAAGTAATATCTCCACAGGTAACATAAAATCCAACTTCCTTTTTTATTAATTCTTTTATTTGTGGCATTGGACATTCATATTCTACCTCTTTATTGCATATAGAACACTTTATTAAATGCTTATGTCCCTTTGTCTTTAAGCTATAACTGTACTTTCCCTCATCTAGATACCACCTATTTATTATACTATTTTTATAAAAATTTTCTAAAGTTCTATATATCGTAGATAAATCTATATTAATTTTATCATTATATAACATTCTATGTATATCTTCCGCTGTTAAAGATTTATTACTCTCTTTTAAAATATGCAAAATATTAATTCTGGCCTTTGTAACCTTTATACCAATATCTCTTAAATATTCTTCTTCGTTCATACTTAATTCCCTCCAATCCTATGTTTTATTTTAACATAGGTTAAGTCAAAATTAAACTCAATAACACTAGCTTTTTCAACAAAAAATGATATTTAAGCTAATTTATTTCAGCCCAAATATCATTCTTATTTTCTCTAATCTTTATAAAATATTTTTTAAATTTTCATCTCTATACATCTTAAAAATTCCTATTGCAAATAATACCACTGCAAAAATTAATACGAATACTATATTAATATAAACTTCACTAAAACTTTTACCATATTGCATAGCTTCTATAGTTTTTATAATCCATGCCTGTGGAAATAAGTTCGAATAATTTTGAAGCCATTTTGGCATTATTTCAATTGGCCAATAACATCCTGCTAACATGCATGTTGGAACAATAAGAACATTAGATAGTTGCGATGCCTGTGAAATAGTTTTTGAAAACGCTGATATAACTATGCCAAAACCTATACATGCCAATCCAAAACTACACAATATCATAAACATTATTGGTGTACTTATGTAAAAACTCATCTTAAATACCTTTAAAGACATAAATAATATTAACAATATTTGTATTAAAAAAATTACGAAATTAGCTAAAATATTAGAAATTATATACTCTGTTTTACTAACTGGGGCACAAAATGTTCTAAAATATGTCCTATTACACTTATCTTTCATTATAAAATTAGAAGTTACACTAGATGCCATAAGCATAAAGACCAGTAAAAAACCTATACTTTGTCTTGTTACACTTTTTGTTACACTAATATCCTTAATTGCAACATCCTTTAACTTTAATTTTTTATCTTTATATCCTTTATAAATCTTATCAAATATTTTATTATTATTATTTGATGCCTTTCCTATATGGCTAAGATTTTCTACATAATAATTAACATAGTTCTCTATCCATGAAGTTATATCCTGACCTCTTAAAGAAATTATATTTAATTTTTTTATGTCACCTTTATATACCTCTTTATCAAATCCTTTGGGAATTACTAAAATACAATCCACATATTTATTCAACAAGCTTTCTTCAATATATTTTTCATCTACTTTTTGAATTGTAAAATTTTTATTGTCTCCTATTGATTTAACCATATCTTGCGATAAATATGTATTATTCAAATCTACTAATCCAACCTTAGTTAAAGATTGAGTATTGTTATTTACTCCTAAGGATATAAGTATTCCAATAATAGGCAACAATATAAAAGTTAATAAATTAGATTTTCTTCTAAAAGCTTGTTTTAATATATTTTTAGTAATAGAAAGTATATTGTTCATATTATGCCACTTCCCTTCTCGAAAAAATTAAAGGAATCATTAGAAATACTAAAGCAATTATACAATTAACCAAAATAGCTGTAGACGTCACTGATAAATCCCCACCATAAATTATTCTAAATATAGCATCATTAGTCCACTTTATTGGTGATATCTTAGACATATTATTTAAAACATTACTTCCTAATAAATTTAAAGGAATATATCCTCCCCCTAGGAAAACAAATATTGGAATAATCATATTTAAAGCTACAGACATTATATTTTCATTTTTGATTAAGACGGCCATTCCAACACCTATAGAAACTGCCATAACAATTAATGAAAAAGAAATTAAAAGTATAGCTCCTACGTTACTTCCCCAATCACTTTTTAAAATATATTTTGTAAATAAAAAAATAATACTAACTTGAATTATAGTTATGCTTATACATCCTAAAATTTTTCCTATAAAAATTTTCCCTAGTGATATACCACTACAACGTATTCTCTCTAGAGTTCTTCTTCTCTTTTCTGAAAGTATAGACATAGCGCCTGTTGCTATACTATATAAAATTATCATAGTAAACATTGTTATAGTATAATAATCTATTGCTCTTGGTGCACGTTTCGCATTTAAAGATCTTACTTTAACATAACTTGGCTCTTTATTTTCCTTTATATTTCTTATTCCCCTAGGATTAACTTCTACTATCTGTTCCATTACATTAGATCTTTGAACAAATGTATCTATTAAAGTATGAATTAAACTAGCATTGAATTCTCTAAGATTATTTGTACTTATATTTATATACTTATCATCTTTAATTTCTATATAAGAATCATATTTACCATTTTTAATTAATTCTACAGCTTTATTTTTATTATCTATTTTCTTAAACTCCAGGTTCATACTTTTTTCCATGTCTTTCATAAAACTTTCAAAAGTTTTAGTTATCTTGACATTTTTATTTAAAGTATATACTACCTTCATCTTAGGAATACTCCCTGTATTGGAAAAATTCCCTTTAAATGCAGTTCCTAAAATTAAAATCATTACAATAGGGAATATAACCATCATAAACATACTTTTCTTATCACGTACATTTTGAATTAATTCTTTTTTAAAGATACTTATTATGCCCATTTGGTTTCCCCCTAATCTCTAAGTTTTTTTCCTGTAAGACTTAAAAAGATATGTTCTAAATCATTATTTTTACTTTCTATACTTTTAATTATCATATTATTTTTTGTTATAACTTCTATTACATCCTGTAGATCCATTTCATTAGAATTTCGTTTTATAATAATATTATTTTCTTCTACAACTACACTTTGTACACCTTTTAATTTATTTAATTCTTCTATATGTTCAACACTATGAACCTCTACGATAATAGTACTACAATCGGTATATTTCTGTATTAAGTCATGTTTTTCTCCCTCTGCTATAACTTTTCCTTGATCCATTATAGCAAGATTAGAACATATAGCTTCAACTTCCTCCATATAATGACTAGTATATATAATCGTACATCCTCGTCTATTTAATTCCTTTATTGACTCTAAAATATGATTTCTTGATTGAGGATCTATTCCCACTGTTGGTTCATCCATTACTATTAATCTTGGCTCATGTACTATTGCACAAGCAATATTAAGTCTTCTTTTCATTCCTCCAGAAAATTTTGCTGGATATTCTTTTGCCTTATCCTTAAGTCCTACGAACTCTAAAGTTTCCGCAACTCTTTTCTTCAGTTCTTTCCCTTTTACTCCATATAAAGAAGCAAAAAATGCTATATTCTCATAGGCAGTTAAATCTTCATATATTGCTATATCTTGAGGTACAACTCCTAGATTCTTTTTTATATCTCTAGCTTTTTTATTCATAGGCTTATTAAAAATATTTATATCTCCACTATCTTTAGATAGGAGACCACATATAATATTTATAGTAGTACTTTTTCCAGCACCATTAGGACCTAATAGTCCATATATTTGTCCCTCTTCTATGTTTAAGCTAATATCTTTAACTGCCATATGTTGTCCAAATCTTTTACATAAATTTTTTATTTCAACCAAACTCATATTATCAGCTCCTATGATTAAAAACTTTATTTTATTTACTCTTTAAATGCTACTAGAAAATTAAAACTTAAAAAAATTAAAAAACTTATCAAAATTCCTCCTGAATAAATTAATACAAGAGTACTACATAAACATAAACAAAAAGCCCATATCCCATATATAAGAGCCTGTGGAATTGTTTTTATAGCTATTAATTTAGAAAAACTATATAATAAACTTAAAATTAATATTACTAGAAAAATATTTAATTTCAATTTATTGTTTAATATGTAGAAGAATATATTATATAAAATCACAACTTCCCACAAAGAATAACAAAGAGGTCTAATAATTCCTGTGTATAACGGCCTATTTCTATTAAATTTTATCCATTTTATTTCTTGCATTTGTTTTCTGCTATCCTGTTTCATAATAACTTCAACTAGTACGATCATAACAAAAAATAAAATTTGAATTATAGTAAAAAAACTTAAAAGAAAAAGAAAAACACTTTTTATTATTCCTATAGTTGGTACAATTTTAATTAACATCTTAAACCCTTTGAATGTTCCGAACAAAATAGGTATTAATGTTAAAATCCCTAGATAAATTACTTTAACACCTTCCATAAAACTTTCTTTAGAAAGATTACATAATCCATTAAACCATAAATAACATTTTTTAATCCATAAAACATTCTTTATGTTTATTCTCATAAAAATATATAAAAAATACACATATATAAAAAGGAAGATTATAATCATAAACTTATTTAAATATTCCATTATTCTCTTCCTCCTTTTATAAGAATAAGTACATTACCTATACAATGAGTTATTATAGGTACAACAATACAATATCCACTTAAATAATATATTAATCCATAAATTAAACCACTCCATATTTTTGATAAAAATATTTCTTTACCCATTAAAATATGATTTAATGCATATACTATTGAAGTAATAATCAAAATGATAATTGTATTTATGTTAAATACATTAGCTAAAATATAAAACCACATTAATCTATAAACTAGTTCTTCAAAGGCTCCTATCAATGCAGTACAAATTATACTCTTAGAATCACATTTTTTCCAAGCTGATAATATTTTTACCCCTTCTATATCAATACCTTTTGCCTTCAAACATAATGCCACTACAGAAATTTCTCCCAAAAATACTATAGGAATAGTCGCTATCCCCAGAAAGTACCATAGATCTCCACAAATTAATCTTGGTTTTAATGCTGTAGGCATTAATATAAAAACTGTTAAAACTATAAAAATATAAGTAATTAATAAACCTTTTAAAAGTTTTTCTAATTCTATACCACCTTTTTTAGCATTTAAAAAACATTGAGATAAAATTGTGGGGTTGAAAGTAAATAGTATTATTAATAAACTAAGGCATTGGATGCGGATATTCATTCTTTATCCCCCCATATTGCTTCATTCTTGGATGGTTTGCAAATGGAAAATCTGGTATACACATTTCTAATAACTCTGGTACTAGTACCCTCATAACATACCACCCTTTATCTCTAGTTTCTGGCGGTGTTATATCCATAAATACTGCATATTCACTTACTTTCTTTAAATGTTTTAATATAAACTTTATATCCTCATCTATATTGTCTTTTCTTAAGTCTTCTAAACTAGATAATTTAATTTCATCATCTATTAAATCTTTTATGAGATTTTGTTTTTCCTCTATTTTCTTAGGAATACTATAAAATAAAACATTACTATCTAAATCTAAAAATCTAGGATTTTCTCCGCTCATAGCTTTTAAAGTTTCCGTATTATATATTGTATTAAAATAGGAACTATATGAAATAGCTGCCGCTTCCATTATTCCTCTAGTCATAGCTTGTACAGGATCTAAGTCACCTTGTACTCCAAATAACAAATAAGGCATAGTTTTATCTTTTCTCTCTAAAAATACACCTAAAGTATGAATAGGAAGTTCTTCTAAAGTCATATAAAGAGGAATAATATTATAGTCTGAGTTATTACCTAGATTAACATCTTCTAGTACTTTATTAATTATAGGATTATCTATTTGTACTAATGAACACTTTCTTTTTGTATACCAACTTAACATAAATGCATCAATTTGAATATATTCAATTAAAGCATTTAATAAAGCCTTTTTTAAACTTTTATGTGATGCTGTTCCCGTACTAAAAGATGGTATATGATTTTTTTCTCCTTTTTCCAAATTAACATTATAACCAACAAACATCATTTTAGCCGGTACCCAAATCTTTTCTTCTGGATTAAATAAAGATGAACATTTTATCCATCCTATTACATCTTTTTCATCTATTTTTTTATTACACATAGTCATATTTAATTTATTATTTTCATTAACTTGTTTTTCCGTAAATACATCTATATATTTTAATGGTAATGTTTTACCCTTTTTAGAGATTTCCTCATATGTAGCATAAATAATTTTATCCTCTAATAATTTGCCTGCAACTACAGATGAATATCTTTCTATACTTTCTCCTGTATATTTTATCAGAGCCTCTTCATAGTGTGATCCATATCCTATAATATGATATTGTACCGTAGTAGAATTATCTATAACTTGCTTATGATAATTAGGCATATTTCCAGTAATACTTTTTAATGATACATCTTTTAAATGGTTAGTTAATGGGGCTGCTGAAGTGTTCATAATTCCACTTTGACTACTTGAAAAATTTTTAAATTCTTGAAAAACATTATTAAAACTAGGAGAATACTTAAGCATAACTTTAATCCTCAAGACTTTCTATTATATTTTTCATAACTACTCTAGTAGATACATTTATATCCTCTAGTTTAGCCTTAGCCACGTTTCCACATGCTTTACAAAAAGGTACTCTTAATACATCTTGTACTTGTATTTCTAATGTTGGAACATATATACTTAGCGCTCTCCCTTCAAACTTAGAACTTCCTGTATTAGCTATTAAGAATCCTTCTGAAACAAGTAAATTGCTCATAATATTCATTATTGGAATAATACCTTTATTTACTGGAAACTCTTCCTTGCATTTTTGTGATGCAAATTTATGATATAATATATGATCTTCTAGTCTTGCTAAAATTCTTTCTTCATAACATTCTAAACATCCGGTTTTCGGTGATTTAGTACTTAAAATATTTATAAAAGGACCATCTATAAAAGCAGTTACTACGGGAATATTATTGTATATACATACTCTATTTAAATTTCTAAGCATACTTATGCTAACCTGTTGCATACAAAGAAGTATACAACAATATCCGCCTAATTCCTGTTTTAACTTTTCTAAATTTTGTTTCATACTTAAAGCATCTAAATTTGATGTTACATCTATTGATGTTATAAGATTTTTTAAATCTTTAGAACATACATCTAAATCTAAATCTATAGATTTTGAAAGTTCCTTTACTATCTTATTTTCATAATCACTATCACCTATAAATAATAATTTTTTTTCATTATCTTTAACTGGCGCAAGATATCTAAAATCACCCAAAAGTATTTTACTTATTTCATTATGAATATCCGAATCTTCTTTGCTACAAATCATACCTGATTGCCATAATGCTTCCATAGTTCCTAATATATTGGCTTTATCATTATCATTTAAATCACTTTTTTCAATTTCTTCTAAAGTAATACTATTGCCTTTTTCCATATTATTTATGAAAGTTTTTATAACTTTTTTAAAGCTTTCACTTTCTTCTTTTAAATCTAATGTTGCTTCATTATAATTCCATAATCCCATTCTAAAGATTATTTCATCTTTATTTAAAGTAAGTATTCTTAAATTATTATTAAAAACATATTCTTTTATTTTGTCCACAATCTATTCCTCCTGTACCCCAACTAACGTCATATGAATCATATGTTTTAAAACTCCATCAAGTCCTAAAAGTTCTTCTACATGTTGTTTTTCATATCCCCCAATATCGCATGCACCATATGCTAAAGCAGTTGATACTAGTTGAAGATTTTGAGCTATTTCACCTGTTTCTATGAATGCATATGCCATACCCGCATCACCATATTTTCTAGTATTAATAGGTAAATTATATATGTAAAATACAATAACATTGGCTTTTTCTGCATTAATAAATGCAAATTCAGCTAAAGATCTAATTTCTTTCTCGTTTATATTACCTGAAACCTTTTTTAAGGCATGGGCATAAGGATAATATCTATATATACCATCTTCTAAATCTTTTACATTATTTATATATAGGTATAGTTCTATTGGATATAGTCCACCAGCCGATGGTGCATTTCTAAGCTTCAAATTTTTATTTTCCATAGAACCATAAGCAGGTACTTCAGCCGATATTCCTTGACTATAGTATAAAATATTAGATAAATCTTTTAAATGCATAGAATTACCACTAAATTTCCTTACGCTTCTTCTATTAATTATAGCTGTAGATAACGCTACCTTTACCTTTGTATGTATTGGCAATTTAATAATATCTTCTAAGTCCTCATTAAATTCTAAATTAGTTGCTGTAGCTATAGCCTCTTGTTTTATAAAATTAGATATTCCAATTTTATAACCTATGTAATCATTATTTGTCTTATAATTTAAGAGATATTGTTCTCCTAAAAATCTATTTTCTTTAGAAGTTAAATTACTTTTTATAATATTATCAGAAATTTTAACCACAGTACTTTCTACATAAGGTGACATATTTAAATATTGTGTATTAAAAGAAATTATTTCTTTACTTTCTATAGAACTCAATGTTCTTTTTTCTTTATTTTTTTCTTTATTTTTATTTAAAAGCATACTACTCTCCTTTTCAATTAAAGATAAAACACCATTATTTTTAAGTTAATAATAAAATAGACCGTATTACACTGCTTCATTATAAAATTTAGCATTGCATAACAGCCTTATTCAAATATTAAAGTAGTATTAAAATAATATCATAAATAAATTCTTAATTAAGTTTTTGAACTATATCCCCCATCATTATTTGATGGGGGATTGTCCAAAAATAGTATTTTAAAAAATACTATTTTCCTGGAGTTGGAACTGTGCTTGTAGCTGTACCACCATTAACTCCTACAGATACACAGCAGCAGCAACAACAACAGCAGCATCCGCCTGGTGCTAATTGAACGTTTTCCTTTTTAGCACTTGTTGCTAATACATTTTTTTCAAACTTTAACATAAAATCTCCCCCTTATGCTAAACTATATATAAGGTAAATGAATTCTTTCATCACCTTTCTCTTATATTATACACGATTTTAATACAAAGTTAAATATATTTAAACTTTTTTTTAAATTTTTTTTAATAATTCTTTGTTATCTACAATTTTTGAACAAAAATAAAGAGAGTTGTATTAAAATTTATAATATCCTTCTAATTCATCTCTCTTTAACTTAATTATTAATATTCATTTATAATTTATATTATTTTAATGCCTCTAAAACTTTCAATATATATCCATATACTCTATCTGTAGATGAAACACTTAAATGTTCTTTTGGTGTGTGTACATCAAAAATATTAGGTCCCACAGAAATCATATCCATTTCTCTATTAAACTTGCCACTAAACAATCCACATTCTAACCCCGCATGTATTGCTGAAATTTCTGGTTCTTCTTTATATAACTCTTTATATACACCTACCAAAGTTTCTCTTAGTTTAGAATCAGGATTGTATTGCCATTCTGGGTAATTTGCCAATAATTCAATTTTAGCTCCATACAAACTTGATATTAGTTTGCCTTTGTTACAAATAAACTCTTTTAATGTACCAACAGAACTTCTAACTGTACTTTCAAAATGTACACTTTTATCTGTTGTTGCCACGATTCCTAAATTAGTAGAACTTTCTACTAATCCTTCTATAGCTTTACTCATAGTTTCTATTCCATTAGGAATTAACATTAAAGTGCCTATAGTTTTCTCTGTACTTTCTTTTGTAAACATATCTATAGACTTAATTACCTTATTTAGTGATACTTCTACTTCTTTATCTTGAGCATTTAATTCTACTTTAAGTATTTTATTCCATTTATCAATATTTTCTTGCAAATTTACAATTTCATTATCTTGTATTGCTATTATCGCTTCACTTTCCCTTGGAATTGCATTCATTTTAGCTCCACCATTAATAGAAACTAAATTAAATTTAACTTTAGAACTTAAATCATATAAAATTCGTCCTAAAATCTTATTTGCATTTCCTCTTTGCTTGTCTATTTCCATTCCTGAATGTCCACCTTGAAGACCATGAACAAAAACCCTATAACATTGTTTTTCGTTTTGTTCTTTTATTATAGGAAGTGTTATTACTTCTCTTACTCCACCTGAACAACTTACTAATAACTTACCTTCCTCTTCAGAATCTATGTTTATCATTCTTCTACCTTTTATATTCTTAGGATCTAAATGTTGAGCTCCTCCCATACCTACTTCCTCTTCTGTAGTAGCTAATAATTCAATTGGAGGATGACTAATATCATTAGAATCTAAAATAGCTAATCCCATTGCTATAGCTATACCATCATCTGCACCTAATGTTGTTTTATTAGCTCGTAGAACATCACCTTCTACTAAAAAATCTATTGGATCTTTTAAAAAATTATGATCACTACATGCATCTTTTTCACAAACCATATCCATATGTCCTTGGATTACAACTATTGGTGAATTTTCATAACCTTTAGTACCTGGTTTTCTTATAATAACATTTAAAGCTTCATCTTGTATAACTTCTAAATTACGGTCTTTTCCAAATTGTACCAACCAATCACTTATTTCCTTCTCATTTTTAGATCCTCTTGGATGTTGATTCATTTCTTTAAAGAATTGAAATACTTTATAACTTTCTAGTGTTTTTAAACTATCTAACATTATTTATCATCCTTTCTATATAAACATCATTTTTATTCCAAAGAATAGTAAGATAATTCCTCCAATATAATCTGCATATTTTTGAAATACTTCTATTTTATTTAATAATTTAGAAATTAAAAAGGCAACTGTAGTCATAATCAAAGTTACTAAGCCTATTATTATTGTACAATTTATTAAAACACCTACCGAATTAAGATCATTTAATACAGTAAATCCAATTACCATTGCATCTATACTAACAGATATTCCTAATATAATATTTGTTTTAAGATTTAATAATATATTTTTCTTATTTTTTTCCATTCCTTCTTTTATCATAATAACTCCTACTAAAGATATAACACATCCCCCTAGAATTTTAGGTACTGAGGCTATGTATGTACTAAATAGAATACCTCCATACCCTCCAATAAATGCAAATAAAAATTGAAAGAATGCAAAAGAAAAAATAAAACCTATTTTATTTTTAAATTTTACCTCTGGGTTTAATCCGATTCCTAAAGCCACTCCAAAAGCATCTAAAGCTAAAGCTAAAGCAATAACCAATAAATAATTTAAATTCATTTTTATCCTCCTACTATTAAACTATTATTATTACTATTACTAATATTTAAAAATAATTCTTAGTTTAAAATAAGAAGATTTAATTTTATTTTGATAAATTTATCCATTATAATAATAATATCATTATCCTATATTAATTTCAAAATATTATTAACTTATTATCACTATTAAAAATTTGTGCATATAATAATTGTGAGATAATTTATGAAAGGATAATTTGTATGGAAATTTCTATACCTAAATATTTAAAATCTTTTATAAGGGTGCTTCATGCCTCCCCAAAAACTCCTACTGTAGACATTTATATAAATAATTCTCCTGTCATTAAAGAACTAAGATATAGAGGCTTTACTGAATATATGCCTGTTGCTGCTGGTACCTATAATATAAAAATTTATGTTTCAGGTACAAATACAGTTTTATTAAATGACACTGTAACAATAGATCCAAACAAAATACTTACTATAGCTGCTATAGGTTTAGGCCCTAAATCACTATCACTTTTCCCAGTATTAGATCCAAAGTTAAATATAGATAATACTAAAGCCTACTTAAGATTTATTCAGCTTTCACCAAATACACCACCTGTAGATATAGTAACTTCTAATGGTATAAGATTATTTAAAAATACATCATATAAACAAAAACAAAACTATATTCAACTAAATCCACAAATTTACGCGGTAGATATGAAGTTAGCGGATACTACAACTTCAATTTTATATGTGCCAAATATAAAATTAATGCCAAATAAATTTTACACTATTTATTCAGTAGGTTTATTAAATGACAATCCTCCTTTACAAGTATTAATTCCTCTTGATGGAAATTCTTATATAAGTTTCTATAGTTAGTTTTTAAAGGTATATTTCATAAAAAAAGAGATTAAATAATTTTAATTATCTAATCTCTTTTTTATCTGTTTATTTTAATCTTTCTTCTAATTCTTTTCTAAGTTCTCCGTAACCTGGCTTTCCAAGAAGTGCAAACATATTCTTTTTATATGCTTCAACTCCTGGTTGATTAAATGGATTAACACCTAATAAATATCCACTTACTCCACAAGCTTTTTCAAAGAAATATACAAGATATCCAAAATAATAAGGAGTTATTTCTGGAATATTTATAATTATATTTGGTACTCCTCCATCATTATGTGCAAGTACTGTTCCTTCAAAGGCCTTCTTATTTACAAAATCTATAGTTTTATCTTGTAAATAATTTAATCCATCTAAATCTTCTTCAAAAGCTTTTAGGGTAATTTCCTTAGTTGCTTTTTCTACATTAATCACTGTTTCAAAGATATTTCTCATTCCATCTTGTATATATTGCCCCATAGAATGTAAATCTGTTGAGAAATTAACAGAAGCAGGGAAAATTCCTTTTCCATCTTTTCCTTCACTTTCTCCATACAATTGCTTCCACCATTCTGAAAAATATTGAAGCCTTGGTTCATAGTTAACTAAAATTTCAGTTGTTTTACCTTTTCTATATAGTGCATTTCTAGCCGCTACATAAGAATAACATGGATTTTCTTTTATTGATGGTCTATCAAAATCTCTTCTAGCTTCTTTTGCCCCTTCTAACATTTCATCAATATTAACTCCAGCTGTAGCTATAGGAAGCAATCCTACTGCTGTAAGAACTGAAAATCTTCCTCCAACATCATCAGGAATTACAAATGTTTCATATCCTTCCGAAGTGGCTAAAGTTTTTAAAGCACCTTTTTCTTTATCTGTAGTTGCAAAAATTCTTTCCTTTGCCCCTTCTTTTCCATATTTATTTTCCAATAGTTCTTTAAAAATTCTAAAAGCAATTGCAGGTTCTGTTGTTGTACCTGATTTAGAAACTACATTAACAGATATATCCTCATCTTTTACAAGTTCCACTAAATCACTAATATAAGTTGAGCTAATATTATTTCCAACAAAATAAATAGCCGGTGTTTTTCTCTTGTTTTTTGGAAGACAATTATAAAAAGAATTACTTAACATTTCAATAGCGGCTCTAGCACCTAAATACGAGCCTCCAATTCCTATAACTATCAATACATCTGAATTATTTTGTATCTTTTCTGCTGCTTTCTTTATTCTATTAAATTCATCCTTATTATAATCAACAGGTAAATCTAACCATCCTAAAAAGTCATTTCCTGCTCCATCTTTATTATGCAACTTACTATGAGCTTCTTTAACCATACCCTCCATCATATTTATCTCATCTTCCTTTAAATAAGGCATGGCTTTACTTAAATCAAGTTTAATCTTTGACATTATCTTCCCTCCCAAGTAATATATTTATATAAATATTTAAAGTAAAAATATTGAATTTCTATATACAATATCCTTTTTATTATACCTTTTTATAAAAATATTATCAATAATTCGCATATTTGCATTAACTTAAATCCTTATAATATAGATAGAAAAGCTAGGTACATTTATACCTAGCTTTTCTATCTATACTGTACTTAAACTTATTTGCCCACCATTTAATCTTGAAACCTCAGCTAACATCTGCATAACCTTATGATTTTTCATAAGATTTCTCACTTTTTCACTTTGTCCTATATTTTCATTACCATTTAATTCAATCTTATTTTCTCTAAAATCTAATTTAAATGTGTTCTCTTTTCTTTTTGTTTCTTTTTCTTTTTTTCTTATTTTATCATTTTTTTCTTCTGCTTCCATTATAAAATCTATTAATGTTTTCTTTGCTCTTTTAGCTGCCTCTTTTTCCTCTTTAGTTAATTCACATTCAAAACGCTGACCATTAACAACTACCCATCTTTTTTCTCCATCAATGCCAAGTTCCTCCCACTGACAATCAGGATTATTGGTAGTATAACTTACAATGTTATTAAAAGTTGCTTTATCTACATACATGGTTGTATTAGCAGCTGTTCCTTTATCTAAACTAAAACCTACACCATTAGGTTTTAAATAATCTCTTGCTCTATCTGAAATATTAACACTGTCTCTTCTAAGCTCTTTATATTTTAATTCTTCTTTTTCAATTGTATTCTTTTTTATCTTACTACCATCAATTGAAAATTCTTCACTATTTTGTTTATTAATTGATTTTTTTGTATATCCTAATAAACTTTTAATACTATTAATATTTATTCCCACAAAACCACCCCTTTTCCGTATTTTACTATAAATATTTCTATATTTTTATATTCGTTTTATTTTTCTTTCTCTTTATGTTTTCAACTACTTATAATTAATTTCTATTCACCTAAAACATTTACCTATTTTCTGCACCAAGGAAATAAATCTTAATATAATAATTAGTGTACAGTTATTAACTATTTACAGGGGATGAATAAATATGAAAAAACTAAAGCCTAAACATTATGATTTTTGTACTATTAAAGGATTAACTCCAGAACAAATTAGCCAACATTATAAGTTATATGTAGGATATGTTAATACAATAAATAAAATAGATAATTTTTCCAAAAACTATAAATGTTATCCTGGTCCAAATCCCACTTACAGTCCTATGAGATGCCTAAAATTGGGTGAAAGTTATTCTTTTGACGGTGTTAAACTTCATGAATTATATTTCGAAAACATTACTAATTCTAATTGTTATATTAGTGATAATTTAAAAAAATTAATATGTAGTCAATGGTGTTCATTTAATAATTTTTTAGGATATCTAAAATCCGTATGTCTTTCTATGCGAGGATGGGCAATAGTAACCTATGATTGTTTAACATGCTCTCTTAGAATTACAGGCTCTGACTTGCATGATGAAGGTGGACTATGGTGTGCATGTCCTATTTTAGTCATAGATGTATATGAACATGCATACTTTATGGACTTTGGTACAGATAGATCTAAATATGTAGATGTTATATTTGATAATTTAAATTGGAAAGTAATAAGTTTAAGGTTAGCCCAATGTTGTTGTTGTTAATATTTCATTATAAAAGGTTGGTTTAACCAACCTTTTATCTTACTAATGATAAGTACTAATTATTATGTTATAATTATTTATAATTATTTTATCTTAAAAACATAGGAGAATATTATATGAAAAAAATAACTTTATCTGAATTAATTCTATTAATAAATCAAACTGAAAAAGAAACCAATTATAACTTTTATAACGTTTTAAATAACAGTATAGTAATTAAGGATAGAGAATTAGATGGCAAAGAAACTATTTTAAATGAGATAAAAGAATTTGATCAAGAGTACAATCTTTATGTAGATTCCATAAATAAATTGGAATGTTATAAAAATAAATTATCTAAAGCTAATGCCACTTCTATAGCCTATAAAGATATGACTATTTTAGAAACCTTAAATAATATCAATAACTTAAAAAAGCAATTAAATTTACTAGAAGAATTATGTGATAAAACTCCCTCTTTAAAAAGATGTTTTGATGGTAATGGTTCTAATGCATATTATAAAGTAGAAAAGTTAAACTTCGACTTGGATATATACAGTAATAAAAAACATAAAATTCAATTACAAATTAATACTTTAGAATCAGCTATTCAACAAGCTAATGCAAATACTTTTGTGCAAATAGACTAGAATAATACCCAAATAAGTTCTTTCAGTTATATTTTAAAATCTATTTAAAGACAAAATATATAATGATAAATTAAAGTAAAGTGTAAAATGTATATTATCAAAATTTATTAATTACTTGTAATCTTTAAATTGCATTATTAAAGTGTATCTATTAATGATTAAACATATATATAACTTTAAGTCTTATTTGCTTATTATAAAAAAGGAGGTGATATATCACCTCCTTAAATAATTTTTATTTACTTTTTTATTAGATTATTTAATCTTAACTTAACACCTCATTTTTATACACCTGTTGAACCAAATCCACCTTGACCTCTTGTTGTTTCACTCAATTCACATACTTCTTCCACATCTAAAGTTAAAGTTGGTTTAATAACCATTTGAGCTATTTTCATTCCTTCTTCTACCTTAAATTCTTCATTACCAAGGTTAATTAATATTATACATATTTCTCCCCTATACCCTTCATCTATAGTACCAGGAGTATTTAATACTGTTACGCCATGCTTCAATGCTAATCCACTTCTTGGTCTTACTTGCGCCTCAGTATTTTTAGGTAATTGAATCTTAATGCCTGTATGTATTAACTTTCTTTCCAACGGTTTAAGAATAACCTCTTCTATTGAAAATAAATCAAGGCCAGCATCTCCTTCATGTGCTCTAAACGGAATAATAGCTCTATCACTGATTTTTTCTATTAATAATTTCATAATTTTTCCTCCATCTATAACTTATTAAAATCTTTTATTTTAAGTAAATTTTATTAATATGCATACTTAATGTTAAGTCTCATTATATTCTATACATACTTAAATAAATCCTTAAATCACTATTTATTATGTTATATACTATAGTATCATTTCAGTCTATACTATATTAAAATAAAATATAAATATATACAACTTATTAGTATTAAAATTTATATTTATTTTATAAACTTTATTATCAGTCTTTTTACAAAAAAAGACTACCTCATTTTAGAAATAAACTTTCTATTTGAGATAGTCAATTATTTTATCTTAGTTAAAATAATATACCTGCTATTGTACCTGTTAGACAGGTAGTTAGTAATCCACCTATCATAGCTCTTAATCCTAATTTGGCAATATCTTTACGTTTTTCTGGAGCAAGTCCACCGATACCACCTATTTGTATACCTATAGAACTTATATTTGCAAATCCACAAAGAGCATAAGTTAAAATAAGAATTGTTTTAGGATGTAATGCATGTGATTTTATAAGTGGAGCAAAATTTGCATAAGCTACAAATTCATTTAAAACTACCTTTGTTCCAAATAAATTTCCTGCTTGAATTATATCTTGTTGAGGTATCCCCATTACATAAGCAAGTGGAGCAAATATTCTTCCTAGAATCCATCCTAAATCTAATGATGGCATCCCTATCCTAACTCCAATTACTCCTATAAGAGAATTAACTAAAGCTATTAATGCTATAAATGCTAAAAGCATTGCTCCTACATTTAATGCAAGAGATAACCCTTCACTAGCTCCTGTTGCTGCTGCATCTACTATATTAGAACATTCTGATTTTATTTCTATTTTAACTGATCCATTTGTTTCTGGAACTTCATCTTGAGGACATATAATTTTTGAAATAATAAGTCCTCCAGGTGCAGCCATAATACTTGCAGCAAGTAAGTTAGCTGCATCAACACCCATAGCTACATATCCAGCCATTACCCCACCAGCAACAGTAGCCATTCCTCCAACCATTATAGTTAAAAGTTCGGACTTTGTCATTCCTTTTATAAATGGTTTTATTAATAAAGGCGCTTCCGTTTGTCCTAAGAATATATTTCCTACTGCTGATAATGTTTCTGCACCACTAGTTCCTAGTAATTTAGCTATACCTTTTGCTAATATAGATATTATAAACTGCATAATTCCTAAATAATATAAAATACTCATAAAAGCTGAAAAGAATACTATTGTAGGTAATATTTTAAAAGCAAATATCATCCCTAAACTATCTGATGTAACCAAAGGACCAAATAAAAATTTCGAACCTTCATTAGTAAAAGCTAACAAACTATCAATAACTGAACCCACTGACTGAAAAACTATTCTTCCCAATGGAACTTTAAGTATTATTAAAGCGAATAGAACTTGAAGACCTATACCAATTCCTACTAATTTCCAATTAATTTGTTTCTTATTATCGGATAATAAATATGCAATTCCTATTATCACAATAATACCAAGTAAACCTATGAATCTACTCATTTGTTTTCTCCCTTTATTTTCTTAAGTATTTTAATTTTATTATTAAAATGTTAATATAAATTTTATTATTTATTAAAATTTTATCATATATTGTATCACATTTAAATAACTTTTTTATTTTTTTTAATAATAATAAATATTTAATTATATATAGTATAACAGTTTAATGTTTTATAGTAATTTTATGTCTTAATATCTAAAATTTTTTAATTTAAACTTTTTTTCGACTATAATAGACATTTTTTCTTGTATCCTTAGTATAACCTATTATCATATAATTCTGACATGAAATTTTATACGTTGTGCTATTAACCTCCTTCCTTTCTTATATATATTTTATCCCGATTATTTTTTCTTATTTATTCTTTTAGAATTTGATGGGAACCATCCTTTTTTAACTCTCTCTTCCTGCTCAATTATCTCAAATATGCTCCATAAACAAGAAAATCCTGTTACTCCCAAAATAGAACTAAGTATACTACTTTTTGTAAATAAAGCTGAACCTATAAAAACAATTCCTAACATAAGAAAAATTGGCCAAATCTTTTTTCCAAAGTAATATTCACCCTTTATAACTACTGGATGAAACATACCTATAATTATAAATGTTATAAAGCCAATAAAAATTCCTTGAAAATTCATATTTTCTCCTTTCACTATATCTTGTTACAAAATCTAGTTATTGTACTAAATTATTTATGACAATTATATAGTATTCTATAAAAAATAAAATAATCATCTTTATTATAAATATCTTTTAGTCTATTTCTAAAAAAACAAAAGTAGCCTAAATTTAGACTACTTTTTGTTTTTGGTTTTATTTTAAAATATATTGTTAATTTTTAATTATACAACTAAATAATATTTATTCCCACTCAATAGTTGATGGTGGTTTTGAAGTTATGTCATAAACAATTCTGTTTACTCCTTTAACTTCATTTACTATTCTTCTTGATATTTTATCTAAAACATCATATGGAATTCTTGCCCAATCTGAAGTCATTCCATCTGAAGATGTTACTGCTCTTAATGCTATTGTATGGCAGTATGTTCTTTCATCACCCATAACTCCAACTGATTGAATATTAGGTAGACAAGCGAAGTATTGCCAGATATCTCTTTCAAGCCCCGCATTTGCCACTTCTTCTCTTAATATAGCATCTGCTTCTCTAACTATTTCTAACTTATCTTCTGTAATTTCACCTAAAACCCTTATTGCAAGTCCTGGTCCTGGGAATGGCTGTCTCCAAACTAATTTCGTAGGAATTCCTAATTCCTCTCCAACAGCTCTAACCTCATCTTTAAATAGTTCTCTTAAAGGTTCTATTAATGTAAATTCAACATCTTCTGGAAGTCCACCAACATTGTGATGACTTTTTATAACAGCAGATGTTTGAGTTCCACTTTCAACTACATCTGGATAAATAGTTCCTTGTACTAAGAAATCCATTTTTCCTAATTTATCTGATTCTTCCTCAAATACTCTTATAAATTCTTCTCCAATTATCTTTCTCTTTCTTTCTGGATCAGAAACACCTTTTAACTTTCCTAAAAATCTCTCTTGTGCATTAGCTCTAACTAGATTCATATCAAATTGTTCTCTAAATATATTCTCAACTTGATCTCCTTCATCTTTTCTAAGTAAACCATGATCTACAAATACACAAGTTAATTGTTTTCCTATAGCTTTATGAACAAGTACTGCTGCTACAGATGAATCAACTCCACCTGATAATGCACAAAGTACTTTTTTATCTCCAACTATTTCTTTTATTTCTTTAACCTTTTCTTCTATAAATGAAGACATTGACCATTCTCCAGCAACCTCACATACGTTGAATAGGAAGTTAGTTATCATTTGTCTTCCAAATAAAGTATGTTCAACTTCTGGATGGAATTGAACTCCATATAATTTTCTATCTTCATTCTCAAAAGCAGCTACCGGACATTGAGATGTTGTCCCTGTAATTTCAAATCCTTCTGGTACTGCTGATATATAGTCAGTATGACTCATCCAACATTGTTTGTCTTTTGTATCTTTGAAGATTAAAGAATTTGTATTTAAATCAACATCAGTTTTTCCATACTCTCTAACTGTAGCTGTACTAACTTTACCACCTAAAGTATAAGACATTAATTGAGCCCCATAACAAATACCTAATACAGGAATTCCTAACTCAAAAATTTCTTTATCAACCCTTGGTGAACCATCTTCATATACACTATTAGGTCCACCTGTAAAAATTATTCCTTTTGGTTGTTTTGCCCTTACTTCTTCTACTGTAACTGTATATGGCACAATCTCACAATAAACATGATTTTCTCTAACTCTTCTGCCTATAAGTTGTTTATATTGTCCCCCAAAGTCTATTATCAAAATTAATTCTTTATTATTTGCCACTTAGTTTTCCTCCATTTCAACATTAATTATAGTTTCACACTATAATTTGGTGCTTCTTTTGTAATATTTATATCATGTGGATGACTTTCTCTTAATCCTGCTGAGCTTTGTACTACAAATCTAGCACTTTCACATAGAGTATTAATGTCTTTTGAGCCCAAATATCCCATTCCTGAACGTATTCCACCTAGTAATTGATATATAGTATCTGTTACACTTCCCTTAAATGGAATTCTTCCTTCTACACCTTCTGGAACTAATTTCTTGTTTCCTTCTTGGAAATATCTATCTTTACTTCCACAAGCCATAGCTCCTAAAGATCCCATGCCTCTATATACCTTATAGCTTCTTCCTTGGTATATTTCTACTTCTCCTGGAGCTTCTTCACATCCTGCAAATAATGAACCCATCATACAAACTTGAGCTCCTCCTGCCAATGCTTTTACAATATCACCAGAATATTTCAATCCACCATCAGCTATAATCGGTACTCCATATTTTTTAGCTTCTTCCGCACAATCCATAACTGCTGTTAATTGTGGCACACCTACACCTGCAACTACCCTTGTAGTACAAATTGATCCAGGTCCAATACCTACTTTGACACAATCAGCACCAGCCTCAATTAAATCTCTTGTTGCTTCAGGAGTTGCAATATTTCCTGCAATAACTTGTAACTCCGGATAGTTTTCTTTTATTTTTTTAACACCTTCAAGAACTCCTCTTGAATGTCCATGTGCTGTATCTAGAACAACTACATCTACGCCAACTTTAACAAGTGCAGAAACTCTTTCTAACATATCACTTGTGATTCCTACTGCGGCACCACAAAGTAGTCTGCCTCTTTCATCCTTAGCTGAATTAGGATATAAAATACTCTTCTGAATATCTTTTATAGTAATTAATCCAACTAAATTATTTTCTTTGTCTACTAGTGGTAATTTCTCTATTTTGTGCTTTTGAAGAATCTTCTTAGCTTCATCTATAGCAGTTCCCTCTGGAGCTGTAATTAAATTTTCACTAGTCATAACTTCTTTAATTGCCTTACTATAATCTGTTTCATAAACAATATCTCTATTCGTTATTATTCCTACAAGTTTTCCTTCAACTGTTACAGGAATACCTGAAATTCTATATTTCTTCATTAATCTTAGAGCATCTTCAATTTTGTCTTCTGGTGAAAGATAGAATGGATTAGTTATTACTCCATTTTCTTGTCTTTTAACAGTATCTACTTCAGCAGCTTGGGCCTCAATAGACATATTCTTATGTATTATGCCTATACCACCTTCTCTAGCCATAGCAATTGCCATTTTAGACTCAGTAACAGTATCCATCCCTGCACTCATTAAAGGAATATTTAATTTAATTTTTTTTGTAAGATTAGTTTTTAATGAAACCTCTCTTGGTAAAACCTCTGATTTATTTGGAACTAATAGTACATCATCAAAAGTAAATGCTTGTTTTAAAATTATTGCCATTGTTTCGACCTCCCTTTATATCATTGCCATTTTTCTTTTTTTAACTACAAAAAAAGTACACCTATTAAGGCTATAACATATCACATTTCATATGCAACACACTATAAAAAGAGCCAATAGCTATACAGTAAACTAAATGCTCTTTCCATAGTTAGAAATTTTCGGTTTCTTGTAGAGACTCCCCACCATATTAAAGGATTATATGAAAAGATTTATGCAATTTTTCTAAAATAATTATTAATATTTATTCTATTTAAAGTTTATACATTTGTCAATGTATTTTTTGCAAAAAAAAGAGTTTTGCATAGCAAAACTCTTTTAAGGTATATATTAATACATACCACCCATACCCATTCCATCCATACCTGGAGCCATTGGAGCTGCTGGTTGTTTTTCTGGAATATCAACTACTGCAGCTTCTGTTGTTAAGAATGTTGAAGCTACTGAAGAAGCATTTTGTAATGCTGATCTTGTAACCTTAGTTGGATCAACAATACCTGATTTTATCATATCTACGTACTCTTCATTATAAGCATCAAATCCTACGCCTTCATTACTTGCTTTAACTTTATCTATTATTACTGAACCTTCTAATCCAGCATTCTTAGCTATTTGTCTAACTGGTTCTTCTAATGCTCTTACTATAATATTTATACCAACTTGAACATCACTGTTTTTGTGAGTTAATTTTGATACTTGATTTATAGCATTAACATATGCTGTTCCACCACCTGGAACAATACCTTCTTCTACTGCCGCTCTTGTAGCTGCTAAAGCATCTTCAATTCTAAGTTTTCTTTCTTTTAGTTCTGTTTCAGTAGCAGCACCAACTTTAATTACAGCTACACCACCTGCTAATTTAGCAAGTCTTTCTTGTAATTTTTCTCTATCGAAATCAGATGTTGTTTCTTCGATTTGAGCTCTTAATTGAGTAACTCTATTTTTGATTTCTTCTTTACTTCCTTTACCATTTACGATAGTAGTAGTATCTTTAGATACTTTAATACTTTCAGCTCTTCCTAACATATCTATAGTTACATCTTTTAAATCTCTTCCTAAATCTTCTGAAACTACTTCTCCACCTGTTAGGATAGCTATATCATTTAACATTTCTTTTCTTCTATCACCGAATCCTGGAGCTTTAACAGCTACACAAGTAAATGTTCCTCTTAATCTATTTACAACTAATGTTGCTAAAGCTTCACCTTCAACATCATCAGCAATTATAAGAAGTTTCTTTCCTTGTTGAACTATTTGTTCTAAAATTGGTAATAATTCTTGAATATTAGAAACTTTTTTATCTGTAATTAATATATATGCATCTTCAAGAATAGCTTCCATCTTTTCAGTATCTGTAGCCATATATGGACTTAAGTATCCTCTATCAAATTGCATACCTTCAACAACACTTAATTCAGTTCCCATAGTCTTTGATTCTTCTATGCTTATAACACCTTCATTGCCTACTCTTTCCATAGCATCAGCAATTAATTTACCTATTTCTTCGTCTGCTGCTGAAATAGCTGCAACTCTTGCTATATCTTCTTTACCATTAACTGGTTTAGATAATTTTTTAATTTCTTCAACAGTCGTATCAACTGCCATTTTTATACCTTCTCTTATTAGCATTGGATTTGCACCAGCTGTTACATTTTTTAGACCTTCTCTTATAATAGCTTGTGCTAATAAAGTAGCTGTTGTAGTACCATCCCCTGCTACATCATTAGTTTTTGTTGCAACTTCTTTAACAAGTTGAGCTCCCATATTTTCATATGGATCCTCTAATTCTATTTCTCTAGCTATACTTACACCATCATTAGTAATTAGTGGTGCTCCAAATTTTTTATCTAAAACTACGTTTCTTCCTTTTGGTCCAAGTGTTACCTTTACAGTATTAGCTAATTTATCAACACCTTTTTGCATTGATCTTCTAGCTTCTTCATTAAATAATATTGTCTTTGCCATTATCAAAACCTCCTATTTATTAAACTTTTTAGGATTAATTCTATTATTCTACTACTGCTAATATTTCTGATTGACTTATAATTATATATTCTTGACCTTCAAATTTAATTTCATTTCCTGAATATTTGGAGAATAATACTTTATCTCCAACTTTTAATTCCATTTTAACTTCTTTACCATCTACTATTCCGCCAGGTCCTACTGCTATTACTTCAGCTTCTTGAGGTTTTTCTTTTGAAGCCCCTGTTAAAACAATACCGCTTTTAGTAGTTTCCTCTGCTTCTAATCTTTTAATAACAACTCTGTCACCAAGTGGTCTTATACTCATTTTAAACCCTCCTTAATCAAATCGTTTATATTTATATTTATAACTTAGTAATTTTTATTAGTATCTCTTTGTTAGCACTCATTGATTTAGAGTGCTAATACAATTATTATAGTAATTAATACTAATATTAATATCAACTATGATACTGTTTTAAAATAGACCGTTATCAATAATTTTTTATCAATATTTAAATTTATAAGTATAAATCTTAATATTTCTTTATTTTACTATTATATACTATTTTTAAATGGAATATAAGATATTTTTGTCTTTTTATTCTATTTAAAATGATTATAATATAATAAAAAGACAAAATTAACTCAACTTTATTAATAATCATACTTTTACGAGGTACTTACAATGACTAATTCTAAATTATCAATTAATAAAATATTTACTATTAGAAATATTATTTTTTATTCATCTTTTATATACTGTCTTATAACTTTTAGTATAAATATTACATTACTTTTTAAAAACATATATTATTTTGATATTAAATTTTTAAATCTTGAAAATTTATCTTCTTTATCCTATGAACAATTAAAACATAATTATAACTATCTAATAAATTTTTTATATAGTACTACATATAATTTTAAAATGCCTTATTTTATATCTTCACAAGAAGGAACCACTCATTTTTTTGAAGTAAGAAATGTTATACAAAATATGAATTTAGGTATGTTTATTTTTCTTCCAATTACAATTTATAATTTTGCAAAAAAGTACAAACAAAAGGAATTCAAATTCATACGCAATTTTTCCGTTATTTCATTGATCATTCCCTTTGTTCTAACTATACCCATTTTAATTAATTTTAACTTTACCTTTAAAATTTTTCATAAAATCCTATTTAACAATAACTACTGGCTTTTTGATCCTATAAAAGATCCCGTAATAAATGTTCTTCCTGAAACTTTTTTCTTTCATGAAGGAATTTTTATATTATCAATTTTTTTATTATATTCTTTATTATTTTTTATGATTTACTCTATGAGTTTAAAAAAAAATCAAAAAAAATGAAAGTAAAATTTCTTATTTATTAAATATTAATTTTATTTTCTCTTGCATAATAAAATAAATATTGTTGTGCAAATCCAGAAAGTTCTCCAAACTTTTCTCTTGCAAATATTCGAATTTTAGGCAAAGATACTTCTGGGGCTAGGTAAAAGTATTGCATAGCCCTTTTTACCCATACATCAACTGGAAATGCAGAATATTTCTGCATAGAAAAAAGTATAATACAATCAGAAACTTTGGGACCTACACCGTTAAACTCTTGCATTTTTTTATGACATTCATCATCATTCATTTCTTTAATTTCTTCTAAATTCATTTCACCAGTATATATTTTATTTATAGTATCTTTTAAATACTTAGCTCTAAATCCTGTACTACACCCCTCTAATTCTTCTGTAGTAGCAATACTTAAGCTTTCAAGACTAGGAAACGTATAATAGGTTTTCTCTTTATATTCTAATTTTTCACCCCACTTCTCACTTATATTGCTTATTGCTTTTTTTATCATAGATATTCTATTATTGGCAGATATTATAAAGGATAGTGTTATTTCAAAAGGTTCTTGTTTTAAAATTCTTATTCCTTCTCCAAATTTAATTCCTTCTTTTAAAATAGGATCTTCTCTTAATATATCTTTTATCTTTCCGTAATCATTTTTTAAATCAAAATATTCTTCCCAAATATCATAAAATTCTTTTAAATTTGTATTATAAATAAGCATATTATTGTCTTTTTTATCCACTTCTATAACTTTTTCAAAGGCAACTCCAATATAACTTCCACTTTCAGTTTTGTTCCACCTAAAACATTGACCACACTCAAAAACATTATGTAGATCAAAATTTTTTATTTCTTTAACTATTACTCCATTTTCTATTACTTCTACTGATTCATAATCTCTATACATTTATCCTCTCTCCTAATATAACTATTTTTCACCTTGTATTTACTTATATTTTATCCCTTTACACAAAAAAATTCTCTATTTAAACAAAAATAGTTATCCTTAAATTTTTAAGGATAACTATTTTTATAAATATAATACTCAAATTTATTTACTTAACATCTCATCTATAGCATACGCTGCTTTCTTACCGGCTTCCATTGCCAATATAACTGTTGCCGCACCTGTAACAGCATCTCCACCAGCAAATACTTTTTCTCTTGAAGTCAATCCAGTTTCTTCATTAGCAACTATACATTTTCTTTTATTAATATCAAGACCTTTTGTAGTAGCTGGAATTAATGGATTTGGTGATGTACCTAAAGACATAATTACAGTATCTACATCTAAAATAAACTCAGAATTAGGAATTTCTACTGGTTTTCTTCTTCCAGATTCATCAGCTTCTCCAAGTTCCATTCTTACACATTTCATTCCTTTAACCCAACCATTTTCATCACTAATGATTTCCTTTGGATTAACTAAAAGGTCAAATGTAACGCCTTCTTCCTTAGCATGATGAACTTCTTCAACCCTCGCTGGTAATTCAGCTTCTGATCTTCTATAAACTATATGTGCTTCATCTGCACCCAATCTTAATGCTGTTCTTACAGCATCCATTGCAACATTACCACCACCAACAACTGCTACCTTATTTCCTACTTTTATTGGTGTATCATATCCCTCTTTAAATGCCTTCATTAAGTTTGTTCTTGTTAAGTATTCATTGGCTGAGAATACTCCATTTAAATTTTCTCCAGGGATACCCATAAATTTTGGAAGACCTGCACCAGAACCAACAAATACAGCATTAAATCCTTCATCTTCTAACAATTCATCTATTGTAATAGTTTTACCTATTATAACATTTGTCTCTATCTTAACACCTAATTTTTTAACATTTTCTACTTCATGCTTAACAACTGTATCTTTTGGTAATCTAAATTCTGGAATACCATAAACTAAAACTCCACCTGCTTCATGAAGTGCTTCAAATATTGTTACATCATATCCTTCTTTAGCAAGTTCACCTGCACAAGTCAATCCTGAAGGACCACTTCCTATAACAGCTACCTTTTTACCATTTTTCTCTTTTGTTTCACTAATATCAACATTATGTTCTCTTGTCCAATCTGCTACGAATCTTTCAAGTTTTCCTATAGCAATCGCTTCACCTTTTATACCTAGTACACATTTACTTTCACATTGTAGTTCTTGAGGACAAACTCTACCACAGACTGCAGGTAATGCACTATATTTAGCTATCACCTTAGCTGCTTCTTCAAATTCTCTATTCTTAACATGTTGGATAAATCCTGGAATATCTATACTTACAGGACATTTAGTGACACATCCTGGTTTTTTACAATTTAAACATCTAGAAGCTTCTTTTACAGCCTCTTCTTCAGTGTAACCTAAACATACTTCTTTAAAATTTCTTGCTCTTTCCTTTGGGTCTTGTTCTGAAATTGGAATTCTTTTCATTCTATCTACTGCCATTATTTCGCACCTCCTAAACCACAACCTGATCTTAAAGCATCATTATCTTCTTTTTCTTCAGCTCTATACATAGCTGATCTTCTCATTGCTTCATCAAAATTAACTTTATGACCATCAAATTCTGGACCATCTACACATGCAAATTTTGTTACCCCATCGACTGTTACTCTACAAGCTCCACACATGCCAGTTCCATCAACCATAATTGGATTTAAACTTACTATAGTTTTTATTCCTAACTTTTCTGTAGTTAGGCATACAAATTTCATCATAATCATAGGTCCTATTGCTACAACTACATCATATTTTTTCCCTTGATTATTAACCAATTCTTCTATTAAATTAGTTACTAGCCCTTTAAATCCATATGATCCATCATCTGTTGCTGGATATACGTTTCCTGCTACTGCTTTCATTTCTTCTTCCATTATTAATAGCTCTTTATTTTTAGCGCCTATAATAACATCTGCCTCTACTCCATGTTCATGTAACCATTTAACTTGTGGATACACTGGTGCTGTTCCTAATCCACCTGCTACAAATAATATTTTTTTATTTTTTAATTCTTCTATATCTTCACTTATAAATTCAGATGCTTGTCCAAGTGGACCAACAAAATCTTCAAAGTAATCTCCTTCTTTATAATCCATCATTCTCTTAGTTGAACATCCTATTGCTTGTACTACAATAGTCACTGTACCTTTTTCAGAATTATAATCACAAATTGTTAAAGGTATTCTTTCACCTTTTTCATCCATTTTAACTATAACAAATTGACCTGGCAAAGCTGATTTTGCTACTTTTGGAGCCTCAACATCCATTAAAAAGATCTGAGGAGCTAATTGTTTTCTTGCAACAATTTTAAACATTTTCATTCCTCCACACCTAAGTTTTTTAGTAAAAATTATAACCATTGATTAGATTTTAAATCAACATAATATTAAAATTATAAAGATTTTCTAAATACTTAATTAGAAAAATAACTAATATTAATATATTAATATTAGGAAATAAATAACGATATTTTACGCTACTTATCCCTGTCCTTTTATCTGAAAGCTTCCTTAAATCTTTTATAAAAAAATTAAGTTTCTTCTTCGATGACCAATTATGGTTCTCTCCAGGGCGGTGTCCAGTTATTGTTCAATAACCTGAAAGTTTCTGAATAATCTATAGCGACTTATTATTCGTTTCTTCTTCGGTTACTCCAAAAGGAGTATCTCCAACAACCTTCATTCACTCTCATTATAAAATTTAAAATTGTTATATATTTCACCTTTTATACTCATTTTATAATCTTATAAATATTTAGTCAATAATGAGTATAAAAATTCAAAATAAATCTTTAGAAAATTCCCATGAATTTTACTAAAGATTTTTATTTAATTTACTGGGAATCTTCACAATCATTTAATAAACATGTCAATGTAAGTAAACTTTCACTTAAATGAACATTTTCTACAACTACATCTTCAGGTACCTTAAGGTCTACTGGTGCAAAATTCCAAATACCTTTTATGCCACAGTTTACAAGTAACTCACAAATTCCTTGTGCGCTTTCTCTGTTTACACATATAATTCCTATTTCTGTAGGATTTTCTTTTAAGTAATGAGTTAAAGAATCTATATCTTGCACTTCTATATCTCTTATCTTCAATCCTATAAGTTTCGGATTTCTATCAAAGATAGCTCCTATTCTAAATCCCATTTTTTGAAAATTATCATAATTCGCAACTGCCTGACCTATATTACCTGAACCAATTAAAACCATATTATATACTTGTTTTAAGCCTAAAATTTTACTTATTTCTTCATATAAGTCTTTTACATTATACCCATATCCTTGTTGACCAAAATCCCCAAAACAATTTAAATCTTGTCTAATTTGTGACGCTGTGAAACCAATTTTTTCGCTTAATTCTTTTGATGAAATTCTATCTACTTCGTTATTTAACAATTCATTTAAATATCTATGATATTTAGGTAATCTTTTAATAACAGCCATAGATATATTAGCTTTTTTCCTTTCCACGCGAACACCTCCCTTAAACCATTATAAAATAATTTATTAACAACACAATTACTATAATATTATTATCTAATTGGAGTTATTGTCAAGTGTTATAATATACTGTAATGTAAATTTTAACACATTGTAACCTTTATTTCCTATATATATAGTTATATAATAAACATCTTATAATTATATATACTAATTATGCATAATTATGTATGTTAACTAATTCTTAGTGACTAAAACTGAAGAGTTAGATATAATATTATATATGTTAATAGAATGAAGGTGAATAAAATGATTGTACTTAGTTGCAAAGAAATTAGTAAAAGTTACGGTATAGATGTGATTTTAAAAAGTGTTACATTTAGTATAAATGAAGGTGATAAACTAGGTTTAGTTGGTTCTAATGGTGCTGGTAAATCTACTTTATTTAAAATTTTGACACATTCTCTTGAACCAGATAATGGTGAAATATTTATAGATAAAAGTAAACAATTAGGTTATTTGTCTCAGCATCTTTCACTAGAATCTGAAAATACTATTTTTGAAGAAATGTTAAGGGTATTCGATTCTTTAATTAAATTAGAAGACAAGTTAAAAAAGTTAGAAGAAGAATTAAATTCTCCTTACGATGAAGTAGATGAAAACCATTATAATAACTTAATTAAAACTTATACTACAGCACAAGAAACTTATGATATAAAGGGCGGATATACATATAAAGCTGAAATATATAAAGTTCTATATGGATTAGGTTTTGTAGAAAATGATTTTAATAAAAAAATTAACATTTTAAGTGGTGGGCAAAAAACACGTGTTGCTCTGTGCAAGCTATTACTTACCAATCCAGAAATTTTATTATTAGATGAACCTACAAACCATTTAGATCTTGATGCTATAGAATGGTTAGAAGAATACTTAAAATCTTATAAAGGAACCATTATCGTAATATCCCATGATAGATTTTTCCTAGATGCTATAACAAATAGAACTTTAGAACTTATTAATGGAAAAATCCAAGACTACAATGGAAATTATACTAAGTTTATAGAACTTAGAAAAAAGAACTTTGAAATTCAACAAAAAGCTTTTGAACAACAACAGGAAGAAATTAAAAGACAAGAAGAAATTATAAAACGTTATAAGTCTTTTAACAGAGAAAAAAGTGTTAGAGCCGCTGAAAGCAGACAAAAAGCTTTAGATAAAATTGAAAGAATAGATGCTCCTGATAAAGAAACGAAATTAAAACCATTTACTTTTAAAACAGATCTTACAAGTGGAAATGATGTTTTGATTGTAGATAAACTTTCTAAAAGTTTTGGAGAAAAAACTTTATTTACAAATTTAAATTTAAAAATTAATAGGGAAGAAAAACTTGCACTTATTGGTGAAAATGGTAGAGGTAAGACTACTTTATTTAAAATAATTATGGACTTTATAAAAGCTGATGGTGGAACAAAATGTTTAGGAAGAAATGTAGAAATAGGATATTATGATCAGGAACAATCTAATTTAAATCTTAATAAAACTATTTTAGAAGAAGTATGGGATGATTTTCCTGAATTAACCATGACTGAAATTAGAAGCGCCCTGGCCTCTTTCTTATTTATGGGGGACGATGTTTTTAAAGTTATTTCTTCTTTAAGTGGTGGTGAAAAATGTAGAATAAATTTATTAAAATTAATGCTAAAAAAAGCTAATTTCTTATTATTAGACGAACCTACCAATCACTTAGATATTATATCTAGAGAGGCTTTAGAAGATGCCCTTTTAACTTATGATGGTACAGTTTTAGTAATATCTCACGATAGATACTTTTTAAATAAAGTTGTAAATAAAATAATTGAACTTCAAATAGATGGAATTAAAGAATATCTTGGAAATTACTCTTACTATATAGAAAAGAAACAAAATCCAAATAGATTTCAAGATATTGAAGAAGAATCTGGCGGAAAAACAAAAACTCAAATTAACAATGAGAAAAAGAAAAAACGAGAACAGGAAAAAGAAAATAAACAGAAAAAACTTAGAATAAAAAATATAGAGAAAGACATAGCAAGTTTAGAATCTGAAATTTCTTCTCTTCATGAAGATCTTTGTAAAGAAGAAATTTATTCTAATCCTGAAAAAACTATAGAAGTTAATTCTTCTATAACAGAAAAAGAAAACATACTTCAAAACCTTTATAGTGAATGGGAATCCTTATTAGAATAAAAACTTAGCTATCTCTAAAACTTTAGAGATAGCTAAGTTTTATTATTTCTAATATAAGTTACAAAGTATATTAGCTATTATATTAACAAAATTATATTCTTTAGTTGTAAACTCTTGAACTTTAATAGATACCTTTAAGTACAACAAACTTATTACTTCTTCATTCTTAATTAAAGGACAAATAATACTAGAATATGCATCTACTCTATTACCTATATAACTTTTATATTGACTTTTCTCCCAATTAATCGTAACAATACCCTTTTTATTGTTAACAACCTCATTCATTAATTTTTTACTAACAAACTTACTTACATTCTTTTTATCTTTTATAACGTACATTTTTTCTGAATATGAAAGATCATCCTCAACATCATATATCGCTATATACTGCCCCCTCATTATATTAAGTAAATCATTTAATATAATGTTTAATTTTTCTTTTTTATCTTGTTTTTTATTTAAAATTTCTATACATCTTAGCATGAAATTAATATTTTCATACTCTTTAACCTCATTATTTTTTATGCTCCATATAAGTTTATTATTATTTTTTTCTTCATCTTTAAAACTCTCATCCCAAATTACGCTCTTATTTTTCCCAGTCTTTTTAGCCTTATATAACGCCATATCTGCCTTATTTATAAGATGCCAAAGTTCTATTCCCTGACATGGATAAGTAGATATTCCTGCACTAATACTTACCCTTATATTATTGTTTATACATTTATCATTATATATTTTTTTTCTTATCTTTTCTGATAATTTAAATGCTTGATCACAATTACATTTTGGAAGTATAATTAAAAACTCTTCTCCTCCGTATCTACCTACATATTGATTAAGAGTTATTTGTGAAAAAATAACATCACATACTTCTTTTAAAACTTTATCTCCTCTTAAATGTCCAAATTCGTCATTTATACTCTTAAAATTATCTATATCAATCATTATTATTGATACTTCTTCTTTTCTTAATGCCGCTTCATTTAGAACATTTCCTAACCTTGATTCCATAGCGCTTCTATTTAATGTTTTAGTTAATTTATCTATGTTAGAATTTAATTCTAATATATAATTTTTAACTACATAGTTTAATATTTTTTTCATTTTCATACATTTATATGCATTATCTTTATTAATATCATCAATAATTCTATCTGTTTCTATATAAAGATAAGTTTTAACATTATCTTTATTTCCAATTGCCTTATTATACAATGGCATACAAAAACTTTTCTGTAAATCTAAAAATAAATTATTAGGCTGTATATTTTGTATATATGTATCATCTACTATCATTGGTTTGTCACAATTTTTACATATAACATTTATAAGTGAATTAGGTAAATCTAATTTATTATTTGTGCTCATTAAAATTTCAAATTTATTTTTTTCACATTTAACTATAGCTCCAAAAGTACCCAAACTGGTCCATGTTAAATATTTTAAAATATTATCTAAGTTTATTTTAGAATCTTCGGCTATTTCACCTATAACCTCATTTATATCTTCTATTTTTGTTCCAATAAATTTTGCATGTTCTATCTTATAATATTCTTTGAAAGCCCTATTATTAAATATTTCTTCCAAATAATTGTAATCCAAATAATTATCTTGCCAGCTTAATCTACTTTTCTGTTCAATTTTAATGTTTTTTTGTGTATTAAATTTACTTTCAATTAAACTAATACCTTCAAGACATTCAATTAAATTATTATATTCTATAAACTTATCCCTATATATTAAATCCATATTTTTTAAAATATATCTTATTTGCTTATATGCATAAAAATAATTATTTATAGAATTATAAAAATCTTTATTTTTATAATAATTACCTATTTCTATATATATTTTACTCATCATTAAATGATTAACCTCATTTTGAGCCTCTTGTAAAGCTAACTTCAAATATTTTAATCTCTGCTTTTCTTCACAAAATGAAGTTATAAAATATTTTTTACTTAAGTGAGTATATTTAAAATCACCTTGTTCTGTTGTTTTTAACTCCTCATAAACCTTGTTTATAAAAGGTTTACTCTTTACCACTATAATACCTAAGTTAACTAAAAACTTTCTTTTTTCTAAGATGTCCTTACAACTTTTTATTCTTTTTAATAATTTAATAAATGCTTCATCCTGTAATTTTTTATCTTTACTTCTAAAGTAAATTTTTATAAATTGTAGTATTTGGTTTATAAGAAAAATTTCTACTTTATCGGTCTCACTAAGATGATTACTAGAATTTAAAATAAACTCAGTAAATCGCTGTATTTGTTCTGTGCATTTTAAATTAAAAAAGTAATTCATAGACCTAACATAAAAATCATTTTTTATAATTTCAGGATAATTGCTATTTATTATAAACTTGTAAGATAACTGATAATATTTATGAGCTTCTTTAAAATTATAAATTTCACTGTTTATATTAAACAATAAATTATACGCTATAATGCATTCTTTCTGTGATTTATATTTTTCCGATTCACTTAAAATTAACAATGCATACTCTTTAGCTTTTTTAATCTTACTTATTTTTATATAAAGATTAACTAAATTATATAATGGATATAATTGTTCTTGATACCCTCCAGTAATTTGATGTATTTTAAGACATTTTTTTAATAAAGATTCACATGCTTTTAAATTGTGTTTGAAATAAATCTCTATTATAGATAAATTATTTAAAACTTTAGCTAGATTTTGACTTTGTTTATATTTTTCAAATATTTTACGTGATATTAGATAATTATTATATGCCTCTTGTAAGTTTCCATTACCATATTCTATATTTCCTAGTATAAAATAAAACTTTCCTGAATATTTTTCATATTTTCCTGAACATAATGGCAAAATTTCATATGCTACTGTCTTAGATTCATTAAGCTTACCTTTTTTTAAGTTTACTGTACTCTGAATCTGTTTATATTTTATGTATCCTTTTTTATAAACGGTCTTACTTAGCATATTTTTCACTACATTCATAAAAATGCTTACTTTATTTAGATCTTCCTTTTCTATAAATATAAAAATCATCAAGTTTAAAATGTCTATTTTTTTATTATTACTTCCCATTTCTATTGCCAAATTAAGACATCTTTTATAATACAATAACGCTTTACTTAAATCATTTTGTATAAATAATATATATCCCATTTTTTTACTTAAGGTATATATTCTCGATTTTGCACCATTCACAATTTCTAAATTATCTAAAGCCTTTTTTATGTAAAATTTTTCATTTTCTAAATCATATTTATTTTTATAATTATTAGCAAGTATACAACTATATTTTATAACCTTATTAAATTGTTGACTTTTTTCCAGATGATATATAAGTTGATCTAAATTTTTATATTTAGTTTTATAATTTATCTCAATATATTTTACAATATTATTATGTTTTTCTTTCTTTTCCTCTTGGCTCATCTGGTTATATATTATAGATTTTAAAATTTTATTTACAAAAGAACCTGTTTTTAGTCCATTTTTATCTGTAACTTGTAAAATCCCTTTAGAAATAAATCCCTTTAATACACTTTCTACATTACCTCCTATAATGTATTTAACATACTTTATGACTTCATTTTTAATTTCATTCTGATTAAAAACAGCTATGTATTTTAATACTTCTAATTCGTTTTTACTTAAACCTTCTAATTGATTCAATAATATTTTTTGAACCTCACCAGAAATTTCATATTTCTTAAATTTTTTCTTATCTAGATTCCAATGTCCATTTTCATTCACATAAAAAATCTTTTTTATATAACAATCTTTTATAATTTCTAAAATAATTTTAGGATTCCCACAAGTTTGATCTTTAAAACAATCTACTTCTTCAATATTTACTTTATTTGAATTAAAGATATTTTTTAAATACATATGTATTTCCTGTTTATTAAATCCATTTAATGTTATTATTTTTCTTTTTTCTATTTTAGAAATTTTATATATGAAATCTTTAAACTGATAATTTTCTTTAAGTTGCTTATTAGAATATGATATTATAAAACTTAAATTTTTTTTATCTAAGGATTTTTTATATGCCCTAACATTATATTGCACAAATTCTAAAAATAATTTTGAACAATAACAGATATTATCAATTAAAAATACAACATTTTTTGTATTAATAACCTCAAAAATAAAATTAGATAGACTACTTAAAATTTTTTGTTTTTCATTTAGGATATTAGTCATATCTATTCTATCTTTTGAAAATTCTTGTACTACAGCACCTAAATCTTTTTTATATCTATTTATAGTTTCCCTATCACTTATATTTATAATATTTTTTAAGAATTGTGCAAAATCCTCATAACCTTTCTTTGTAAAATCTTCTTCATAATATAATGAACATACTTCATACTTTTCATATTTTAATTTTTCTTCTATTTTTTTTATGAAACTTGTTTTACCTATTCCTAAAGTACCTTTAATTTCTATTATTCCTTTATTATTTTTAACATTATCTATAACTTCATTTAATTCACCAGTTTTTCCTATAAAACTTGGATTAAAATTTAATCTTTCTAATTCATTAAACTCAAATTTACTATATTGTTTATTAAACTCTTTATTAATAGTTTGTATAATTCCATTAATACTCTTTACACCTACAGTATTACCCTGTATCATACTTGAACATATTTTTAATAGTTTTTTAGTAAAATCTTTTGAAAAAATCAAAGATCTTTCATTTAAATTAATACATTTTTTGTTATAATTATATATATTATTAAAATCAATTTTATCCTTAAATATTAATTTAATTCCTATAATCCCTAGTGAATAAATATCATCTATATATAATATACTTTCCCTTATATTAGTTTGATTAAAAACTTTAAATTCATTTTTAATAGGTTCTTCAATATAAGCTTTTTTCTTATCTCTTATTTCTTTTATCTTTAAGCTAGTTAAATCTAAATATTTATAAACATAGCCTTTAAGATGAAGATAATTGATACCTTTCAATATATCTACATATAAGCCTAAAAATTCTTCTTCTGAAACCTTATCTATTTCATCTATTAAATCTTTTTTATTTTCTATATACTCTGCCGTATAGTAATATATATTTTTTAAACTTTTTTCATTATTAATTGAACTTATTATTCCAAAGTCATAAACTTTACAAATATATTTAGTATGAATATTAGAAAAATTTTCAAAATTATGCTTTAATTCACTTATTTTTTTCTTTGTATAATGATTTTCTTCTATAACATTCATAATTTTTAATTTTCCATTTTTATCCTCATCGCATACTAAATAAGAAGAACAATAATCAAATTTTTCTATAGCTTTTACTATTCTAAACCTATTATTAACAAGTTTCATTGTCTCCCCTCTTCGCCCTATAACTTGTAATTAACTTCTTTTTTTTAATAATTATATCATAAAATTTATCTATACTCTCTATACTTATTAAAATTTCGTATAATAAAAGTCTATAAAGCTTATATATTTCAACACTTTATAGACCTAATGTCCTTTATTCTATATAATTGCTGCTTCCAATAGCAATGGTGTATTATCCATATAAATTTTATCAAATTGACTTATTGGCAATGGATTTTTACCTTTTCCTACCTCAACTGTATATCCTGGACGTAAATATTCTTTTATAAACCAATCTTTATATCCTGCATAAGAAGTTATACCCGTTGTTTCTCCTAATTCATAACCACTTACATTTGCTAAAACTTCTCCTATGCTCTTAGCTTCTTTTGTGGCCATATCCTTATATTGCCAATATATAACTTCACCTTGACTATGATACGCTAAAACTAATCTAAAATCTTTTTCTCTTGTAAAGTTAGCTAAAGCTCTTGATTCAGGTTCTGACTCTGGATAAGGTCCTCCATATCTAGTTGGTCCTGGGCCATATACTCCATATACTTGTTCAGCAGCTTTAGATTCTTCAAAAGAAGCATTATAATTATGATTTAAATCTACTCCTCTTATATTTGCACTCCAATCCTTTGAAAAATCCAAACTTCCTTTATTCCAATTAATTAAATCATCATAATAAGGATTTCCTTTTTTAAGTCCATTAATCACCAAATCTATACCATCTGGATTTACCATTGGAATAATATATATAGAACTTTCATTCCAAATTTGTTTTGGAGAATATTTTCCTATGTTATTACCTTCAAAATATGCTTTTGAAAAATTTTCTATAAATTTCATTAGGAGTACTGATGTTATCCATTCTAAAGCATGATGAGATGCATTATATCCTACTACATTCTCCCCTTTTCCCAACTTGATATAATATAAGTTTTTTCCTAAAATACTTTGTCCAATAGTACCTACTTCTATAAATGGATATAAAACTTTTAGTGACTTTATATTTTTCTCCATAACTTCATAATCATATTCTATATTCGTAGGTACCACCTCCAAATTAGAATAAGGTATTATGAGTTCTTGTCCAATATATATTAAATCTGGATTCTTTAACTTATTAATAAGCACCAATCTATTCACCGTAGTTTTAAATTTTTTAGCAATATTATTTAGAGTATCTCCCTTTCTAACTACATAATTAAAAAAACCTTTATAAAAACTTTCTAATACTCTATCAGTTCTATCATCTACTATTCCCGTTGGTAACAGTCCATTATTTCCCTGAAACCTCATTAATGCTTGTTTAGTTTTAGCTCCAAATATTCCATCTACACCATTTTTATAATAGCCTAATTGTCCTAACAAAGATTGCAATCTTTGAACCTTTGTCCCTTTATCTCCCTCTTTTAAAATAATCAAAAAATCACCTCAAAAATTTCTTTATAATATATTATTGTATTAATTTATTTTTCTTTTTGTGATAATTATAGTTAATTTTACTTTTAATATTTCTTTATAATTTAAAATTGTAAGGATTTCTTAATTAAACTGTTTATTAATTAGTGTATAATAATATATAATAATATGTTAAAATTTTTTCTTAATTTTACAGAAAGGTTGATACAATGTTTAAAAATAAAAAAATACCCTATATAGAGTTTTTTCCAATAATAGTACTTTCTATTATTGCCTTTAATTTATTAAACCACCTAGATATTGTTAAAGGAAGTTTAGGAATCGTTATATCTTGTTTTTCAGCTTTTATATGGGCCTTTGGTATAGCATACTTATTAAATCCACTAATGCTGTATTTAGAAAAAAGGTTTAAACTTTCTAGACCTATTGCTCTTTTAATAGTTTATATTATTGTTGTCGGTTTTATTATCCTTTTAATCACAATAGTAACCCCTACGATTATACATAGTATAAAAGATTTATTTAACTCTTTACCAAACTACATAGTAAAAACTCAAGATACTATAAATCACTTTTTAGATAACAGTAAATTTTTTCAAAACGCAGACATAAGGGAAACTATAGAAAACGCATTTTCTAATATAAATTCTATAAATTCTTCTATAAGTAAATTTTTAAACGGAATTTTAGAAAAAGGTGTTAATACTATTTTTACTACAGCTATTGGTTTTACATCTTCTTTTATAAAACTCATTTTCGGTTTAATTATATCTATATACATGTTAAAAGATAAAGAAGTTTTTATAAAGAACATAAAACGTCTATTTTATGCACTCTTAAAGAAAGAACATGTGGATGATTTTACTATTTTTGCAAGAGAAGTTAATATGATTTTTTCTAAATATATAATAGGAAAATTTATAGATTCTTTAATAATAGGTATTTTGTGTTTTATAGGATTGACTATTTTAAGAATTCCTTATTCACCTTTACTTAGTTTAATTGTTGGTATTACAAATATGATACCTTATTTTGGTCCTTTTATTGGAATGGTTCCAGCTACATTATTAACTTTACTTTCCAGCCCTTTAAAGGCTTTATGGGTTCTTATTTTTATAATATTACTTCAACAATTTGATGGATGGTATTTAGGACCTAAGATTCTAGGAAGTCACGTTGGATTAAGTCCATTTTGGATTATTCTTGGTATAACTGTTGGTGGAAGTGCATTTGGTGTGCTAGGAATGTTCTTAGGTGCTCCTGTTATGGCTATAATCAAAATGTTTGTAGATCGTTTTATCTCAAAAAAATTAAAGAAAAAAAACTTAGAAATTTAAAATTTTAAACTTAAAGGCTATATCAAAATACTTAAACTTTGATATAGCCTTTAATATTATCTTTCACCAAGTTTTAAATTTGGAACTGCATTAATATTTAAAGAAGTTACTCTGCCCTTCATATGTTCAAAATAAGCTGCACTACCAATCATTGCTGCATTATCTGTACATAGAATAGGTGCTGGATATAAAATTTTAATGTTATTCTTTTGTCCATCTTTATCTAAAGTATCTCTAAGACAAGAATTACATGCGACTCCACCTGCAATAACTATTTTATCAACTTTTTTCTTTTTACATGCTTTCATCGCATTCTGAACCAATACTTCCACTGCAGCTCTCTGAAAAGATGCTGCTAAATCTGCTCTATTAATTTCTTCATTTTTCATACTCTTTTTATTGATATAATTTAATACTGAAGATTTTAATCCACTAAATGAAAAATCTAAAGTTTCTTCATTGAACTTAGCCTTAGGGAATTCTATAGCATATGGATCTCCTTCTTTTGATAATTTATCTATTTTAGGACCACCAGGATATCCAAGACCAATAGCCCTCGCAACTTTATCAAAAGCTTCTCCAGCTGCATCATCTCTTGTTTGACCTAGGACTTCAAATTCACCATAATCTTTCATATGTACAATAAAAGTATGTCCTCCTGATACTACTAAACAAATGAATGGAGGCTTTAACTCTTTATGTTGTATAAAGTTTGCACAAATATGACCTTCTATATGATTTACTCCAATTAATGGTTTTTTTGTAGCATATGCTAATCCCTTGGCATATTGAAGTCCAACTAAAAGTGCACCAACAAGTCCTGGTCCATAAGTAACCCCTATAGCATCTATTTCTTCTATAGTTGTATTAGCTTCTGCTAGGGCTTCTTTTACAACTAAACTTATTGCCTCTATATGCTTTCTAGAAGCTACCTCTGGAACAACTCCACCAAATTTTTCATGAATATTTATTTGAGATGAAATTATATTAGATAAAACCTCTCTACCATCTATTACTACTGCAGCTGAAGTTTCATCACAACTTGACTCTATAGCAAGTATTTTCATACCTTTTTTCATTATTAAACCCTCATTTCAATTCAAAGTTTATATCAAAACTTTTCTATTACTTATAATAATTAATTATATCGTTTTTACACTAATTATTCAATTTTAACTTTAAACATAAATTTTAAGTTATAAACTATGTTATTATATAATTTATATAATATAAATCTTAACATCTTTAAATATTAAGGAGATGAATATAACATATGAATAACACCTATGCAAAGATAATTGTAGATGGTTCTCCTATTTCAAAATCTAATTTTAAATTATTTAATGTTAATGGAAGAGCAATTTTACCTGTTAACTCTGGTAAATATCATGATAGATATGCATTATACGAAGAAGAAATTGCTCTAAAAGCTAGAGCCCAAAATCCTTCCACGATTATAGAGGAAGCTGTCATAGCTGTTTTAAAGGTATTTTATAAAAGTAGTAAACGTCATCCTGACACAAATAACATAACAAAAAGTATTTTTGATGGTATAGAAAAAAGCGGACTTATAATAAATGATGCCCAAATAAGAAGAATAATTATAGAGGAGTTTTATGATAAAGAAAATCCTCGCTTTGAACTAGAACTTTTTGCCGAAAGTATTTACAAAATAAATTATTCTATCTGTAAACGGGAGATTAAAGAAAAACCTATTTTATATTCTCCACCACCTAACTCTAAAAAAACTTGTAAAACTCCAATCATACCATCGACTAAAACTTCAAGTGAGTCTATGAATAAATTTACCTGTTCAATTTGTAATAAAAATTTTACAAAAGATGACCTTATATCTGCTAATAAAGGCAAAACTTTTATATGTAAATCATGTTTTAAGAAATCTTTTTAACAAATTATATAAGTACCCTTATATTTTAGTTATATAAACTAATTAGTATTAATAAATATATATAGATACTAAACTTATAAGGAGCCTTAACATGTTAAAGTTTATAAAGCAGTTTACCTTTAAAAAAAATTATTATGTATTACGAAGGATTGTTTATGGATATTATTGAATATCCTTTTTCAGAATGTAACTTTAACGCTGGTAGCTCTATCATGATGGACACATGCTTTATATTAACTTTGCTTTATGATAAGGATCCTAAAAATAGAGAATGTTGTAATATAGCAACAAAATTAAAATTATTAGATTGCAACCTTTATATAACCGATATGGTAGCAGCAGAGACTATAAATCAAATTACTAAAAAATTGTTTTTAAATGATATGAAATATAGACTAGAAAAGGTACAACCTGTTAACACTATATCTGATATAAATTTGATAATAGCTTGCTTTAACAAACATCATCGTAAAATAATTCGCGAAAAAAAATTAGAGAAATATAAAGAAATTCCATTTAATAAATATTTCTATAATATTTCTAAAAATGAGTGGAAAAAGGATTTACTAAAAGTCTATTTTGATAAATCTGTAGAATTACACACTTATTTAGAAAATATTTTAAACTTTGAATATCTAAGCATTAATAAAGATTGTATTAACATTGCAAAAACTTTTATGAATGAATACATGTTATCTGTCAATGATGCATTTCATCTTGCTTGCTCTCAATACTATGGCATACAATATTTTTTAACTTTAGATAGAGATTTTCAAAGCAATATTCAAACTACTGTTAAATTATTAAAAATTTAAAGAACATGCTATTTATTAGTATGTTCTTTTTTAGCTATTTTGCATAAAACTTTAACTTTAAATTTTATTTTCATTTTTGTCACCTAATTGTCACATAAGTTTTTTATTATTTAAATATAGAAGTTAAACAAAATCTATGGGAGGTTAAAATATGAGTATGTTAGATAATAATAAAGATAATAATATTAATAATTCAGAGATAAATGAAAATTTAGCTAAGGAGGTAAAAGAAGAAATGAATAATCACAATGATTCTTTTAATAATGACAATACAGAACAATTTGCAAAAAATCACTTTACAGAAGACTTTCCCTATGAAAAACCTAATAAAAAGAAAAAAAACGGTAGTAAAATATTAATTTATGTGCTAATAGCTGTTTTATCATCTACTGTCGGTGGTATAGCATCTTCAGTTGCTACTGTTAATTATCTTAAATCCAACACTGAGATAACAGAAAAAACTCCTGCCAATAATGGCTCAAATGTTTTAAATTCAAATAAAAGTCCTAATTCATTATCAGAATTATCTGTTCCGGAGGTAATAAAAAAAGTAGGTCCTGCAGTAGTAGGAATCTCTACTAAAGGTTTCCCTCAAAATGTAGGTTGGGGATTTGAGGTAGCAGGTCAAGAAGGACTAGGTTCTGGAATAATTTTTGATAAGCAAGGTTATATTTTAACTAATAATCACGTTGTAGAAGGTGCTCAAACTATTAGTGTTATATTCAACAATGGAAAGGAAGTTAAAGCAAAATTAATTAATACTGATCCTAATTATGATGTTGCTGTACTAAAAATTACTGATCATGTAGAAGTACCTGCAGTTGCTGAATTTGGCGATTCTGATAAATTAAATGTAGGTGAAACTGCCATAGCCATTGGAAACCCTTTAGGTAAAGATTTACTTGGTTCTGTTACAACTGGAGTTATAAGTGCCGTTAATAGATCAATCGATGCTAGAAATAAAGATTTAAAAATGATACAAACGGATGCAGCTATTAACCCTGGTAACAGCGGTGGCCCTCTTGTAAATTCTAAAGGTCAAGTAATAGGTATTAATACAGAGAAAAGAGTTGGTAATGGCGTTGAAGGATTAGGTTTTGCTATTCCAATAAATCAAATTAAACCTAAAATTCAAAGTTTAATGACTCCCAAATTAATGTTTGGTATTGTAGGTAGAACCGTTACTGAACAAGATTCCAAATACTATAACATTCCTATAGGTGTATTTATTACAGATATTCAACAATATTCACCTGCTGAAAAAGCTGGTTTAAAACCTGGCGATATCATTTTAGAGATAAATGGTAAGAAGATAAAAAATAATGAGGAACTAAACAAAACTAAAGAAAATCATAAAGCTGGTGATATATTAAATATAAAATTATTTAGGGATAATCAAAAAATTAATATTAAACTTACCTTGCAAGAATTAAAATAAAAAAATAAGAGGCCAAACTATAATGTTTAGCCTCTTATTTTTTATTTTAAACCATACAATTCTACTAATTTTACAATTACTTCTACAGCTTTTTCCATAGAAGGAATTGGAACATATTCAAATCTTCCGTGGAAATTCATTCCTCCAGCAAATATATTCGGTGTTGGTAATCCCATAAATGAAAGTCTAGCCCCATCTGTTCCACCTCTTATAGGTTGAACTTTAGGTTCTAGTCCTACTTGTTTTACAGCTTCAATACCAGTTTCTATAATATGTTTAAATGGCTCTACCTTTTCTTTCATATTATAATACTGATCTTCTACTTCAACTGTAATAAGTTGTTTTCCAAGTTTTTTATTTAAATCTTCTCCAACTTTTTTAATTAATACTTTTTTATTTTCAAAACTATCTCTATCAAAGTCTCTTATAAGATATTCAAGTATAGTTTCCTCTACAGATCCTTTTATAACATCTAAATGAAAGAATCCTTCATATCCTTCAGTATTCTCTGGTCTTTGATCTTCTGGTAACATTCCAATAAATTCTTGTGCAATAAGCATGGAATTTATCATTTTATTTTTAGCAAGTCCTGTATGAACATTATTACCTTTAATTATAACCTTAGCCCCAGCAGCATTAAATGTTTCATATACAAATTCTCCTGGTTCACTACCATCTAATGTAAATGCAAAATCTGCTCCAAATTTTTTCACATCAAAGTGATCTGCTCCTCCTCCAACTTCTTCATCCGGAGTAAATCCTACCATTATTTTACCATGCTTAATTTCAGGATGATTTATTAAATAATCCATAGCTGTAATAATCTCTGCTATTCCAGCCTTATCATCTGCACCTAATAATGTAGTTCCATCTGTTGTAATTATAGATTGTCCAACATAATCTTTAATTTCTGGATATTCTTTTGGGGATAAAACTATATTTTTTTCTTTATTTAATATAATATCTCCGCCATCATAATTTTCAACAATTTGTGGTTTAACATCATTTCCTGGCATTTCAGGACTTGTATCCATATGAGCTATAAAACCTATTGTAGGAATCTTTTTATCTGTATTAGCTGGTAATTCAGCCATTACATAACCATATTCATCCACATTAGCATTTTTTAACCCTAATTCTTTTAATTCCTTTGCAAGTTCCTTAGCTAATACTAATTGTTTACTTGTAGAAGGAAATGTATTTGATTCTTCACTTGAACAAGTATCAAATGATACATAATGTAAAAACCTATCAACTAATTTTGACATATTTAATGCCTCCCTTGAGTATCACTTTTTAAATTCTTGCTATACCTTCCTCTTTAGCAATTCTTTCAACTTCTGCTGATACAGTATCAGCAACAGTTTTATCTAAAGCATTTGGTATAATATTTTCTTCATTTAAATCTTCTTCTTTAATTAAAGAAGCAATAGCTCTTGCAGCTGCTAACTTCATTGCATTATTGATTTCACTAGCTCTAACATGTAATGCCCCTTTAAATATTCCTGGGAATACTAAAACATTGTTAATTTGATTTGGGAAATCTGATCTACCTGTAGCAATTACTCTAGCTCCAGCTTCTTTAGCTTCATCTGGCATAATTTCTGGTGTTGGATTAGCCATTGCAAATATTATTGCATCTTTATTCATAGATTTAACCATTTCTTTTGTAACAGAATTTGGTGCAGAAACCCCCACAAATACATCTTTACCTTTGATTACATCAACTAATTTACCAGTTTCATGATCTTTATTAGTCATTTTTGAAATCTCGGCTTTAGACTCATTTAAGTTTGGAGCACCTTCAACTATGGCACCTTTACTGTCACACATAACTATATGTTTAACCCCAGCACTTAAAAGTAATTTACATATAGCTATACCTGCTGCTCCTGATCCATTGATTACTACTTTTATTTCATCTATAGGCTTTTTAACTATTTTTAGAGCATTATATAGTCCTGCTAATGTAACTATAGCTGTACCATGTTGATCATCATGAAATACTGGAATGTCTAATTCCTTCTTTAATTGTTCCTCTATATAGAAACATTGAGGAGCTTTTATATCTTCTAAGTTAATTCCTCCAAAAACAGGTTGAATTAATTTAACTGTTCTTATAATTTCATCTGGATCTTCAGAATCTATACAAATTGGGAAAGCATCTATTCCACCAAATTCTTTAAACAATAATGCCTTTCCTTCCATAACAGGAAGTCCTGCCCCTGCCCCTATATTTCCTAATCCAAGTACTGCTGTACCATTAGTTACAATAGCAACTGTATTACTTTTTATTGTATAATCGTAAATTTTTTCATTATCTTTAGCAATTTCAAGACAAGGTGCAGCCACTCCTGGAGTATATGCAACTGCTAAATCATCGCTAGTTTCTAATTTTATCTTTCCTCTTACTTCTAGTTTACCCCTATTTTCCTTATGAACTTTTAAAGCTTGTTCTGCATATGACATATAAATACCCTCCTAAATTGTAATTAAATTTTTATAATAACAACAATGTAGTGAAAGTGGACACTCCTCACAATTAGGTTTTCTTGCCTTACAAATTTTTCTTCCATGCCAAATTAAATAATGATGAGTATCACTCCACTTTTCTTGTGGAACATTTTTCATTAACTCTTTTTCTACTATGTCAACATTATTACCTTCAGCTATACCTATTCTATTAGATACTCTAAACACATGTGTATCTACAGCTATAGCTGGAACTCCAAAGGCATTAGATAAGACTACATTAGCAGTTTTTCTACCTACTCCAGGTAGTTCTACTAATTCTTCCATAGTATCAGGAACTTTACCCTTGTATTTCTTTACAATAATTTTTGTAGTTCCTAATATATTCTTACTTTTATTTTTATAAAAACCGCAAGATCTTATTTTTTGACCTAGTTCTTCTTCAGTTAAAGTAATAATTTTATCTGGAGTATTATATTCTTTATATAATTCACTGCAAACTTTATTAACCCTCTCATCCGTACATTGAGCTGATAAAATAGTGGATACCAAAAGTTCATATGGGCTTTCAAAATTTAGTCCACACTTTGCCCCTTTATAAGTTTCTTCTAAAATTTCTAAAACCTTATCAATTTCTTTTTTATTCATAGGTATCACCTTTAAATTAAAAATTTTACTAATTTTATTATAACATACAGCAGTCTTTTTGTATGTTACTTCAACTATAGTATGGATTAAGAGAAAAGCTTGTATTCTTAAACTAGATTAATCATACAAGCTTTTATATTAAAGACTATTTAATTCCCCTAGCTGCTAATTTTTCTAACATATCTTTTGTCATTTTAGCTAAATCATATTCAGCCTTAAATCCCCATTCCTCTTGAGCTTGTGTACAATCTATACAATCTGGCCAGCTATCAGCAATAGCCTGTCTAACTGGATCTACATCATAAGTCATTTCAAAGTTTGGAATGTGTTTTTTAATTTCAGCAGCTATTTCTTCTGGTTCAAAGCTCATAGCAGCAATATTAAATGCATTTCTATGAATTAACTTAGAAGGGTCTGCTTCCATTAATTTAATAACTCCATTTAAAGCATCTGGCATATACATCATATCCATATAAGTTCCTTTACCTATATAGCTTGTATATTTTTGATTTTTTATAGCTTCATAATATATATCTACAGCATAATCTGTAGTTCCACCCCCTGGAGGTGCTACATAAGAGATTAAACCTGGGAATCTAACTCCTCTTGTATCTACGCCAAATCTTTTAAAATAATAATCACATAATAACTCTCCAGAAACTTTAGTTACTCCGTACATTGTTTGAGGTCTTTGTAATGTATCTTGTGGAGTATTTTTCTTTGGAGTAGAAGGTCCAAATGCACCTATAGAACTTGGTGTGAAAAATTTACATTTACTTTCTCTTGCAACTTCTAATGCATTTACAAGTCCACCCATGTTAATATTCCAAGCTAATTGAGGTTTTGCTTCTGCTACTGCAGATAAAAGTGCTGCCAAGTGAATCATTGAATCTACATTATACTTTTTAACTATTTCAGCCATTTTATTTGCATCTAAAACATCTAGAATTTCGAAAGGTCCTTCTTCTACTACAGGGTTTCCTTCTACTTTTCTGATATCTGTAGCTATTACATTATCCGTACCATATTCTTTTCTTAGTTTCTCTACAAGTTCTGAACCTATTTGTCCTAAGGCACCTGTAACTAATATTTTTTTCATTACATTATCCCCCTTATTTAAGATAGTTATTATAAAAAAACTATTTTATAACCCCAAGTTCCTTACCAACTTTTTCATATATTTTTAAAGCCTTATCTAGCATTTCTTTTGTATGAGCTGCTGTTGGCATATTTCTAACTCTTCCTGTTCCTTTTGGAACTGTTGGGAATACTATAGATTTAGCATAAACTCCTTCTTCATATAATCTTTTACTAAATTCTTGAGTTTTAGCTTCATCACCTATAATACATGGAGTTATAGGAGTTTCACTATTGCCTATATTAAATCCTAGCTCTTTTAATCCTTTTTTTAGATAATTTCCATTATCCCATAATTTATCATTTAATTCTGTGCTTTCTGTCATAATCTTTAATGCCTCTATACAAGATGCTGCTGCTCCTGGAGTTAATGAAGTTGAAAATAGGAATGGTCTTCCTCTAACTTTTAACCAATCTATTAAATCTTTTTTACCAGCTACATATCCACCTACAACACCTATAGCCTTTGATAATGTTCCAATTTGAAAATCTATTTTATCTGAAAGTCCGAAGCTTTTAACTGTTCCAGCACCTTTTCCTAAGACTCCAGAACCATGAGCATCATCTACATAAGTAATTAAATCAAATTCCTCTGCTATTTTAACTATTTCTGGTAATTTAGCAATATCTCCATCCATAGAGAAAACTCCATCAGTAATTACCATTATTTTATTATATAATCCAGATTCCTTTGCTTCTTTTGCTTTAGCTCTTAAATCTTCCATATCGGAGTGATTAAATCTTATTATTTTAGCTCTTGATAATTTACATCCATCAATAATTGATGCATGATTTAATTCATCTGATAATATAGCATCATTTTTATTCATAACAGCTTGAATTGCACCCATATTACAATTAAAACCTGATTGGAAAGCGATGGCTGCTTCTGTATGTTTAAACTCAGCTAATTTTTTTTCTAACTCTACGTGAACATCTAAAGTTCCATTAATAGTTCTTACAGCTCCTGCACCTACTCCATATTTTTTAGTTGCTTGTACATTTGCTTCTATCATTTCAGGATTTGTTGCCAATCCTAAATAGTTATTAGATGATAAGTTTATAAATTCTTTTTCGTCTATCTTAATTATTGGTCCATTAGCACTTTGCAATGGATTAATCTCATTGTACAATCCCTTTTGTTTTAAATCCTCTAAATTTTCTTTTAAAAACTTGTCTAATGTTTTACTTGACATTAAAACACCTCCAAAATGAATATTTAAGTTTAACTTATGATAGTATTTATTTATTTTTTAAATATTTTGTATAGTTTAAATATACTCCATATTTAAAATATTTTCAACGCAAATATATCCGAAAATTGAATTCAATAATTCAATTTCTTCTATTCTTGCATACTAAAAGAAATAAAACTTGCATATATAAACAAAAGCTCATTTTACTTAGTTTTCAACTAAGTAAAATGAGCTTTCTATGTAGGCTACTTAAAGTAACACATAGTACCAAAATATAATTAAAACGTATTATATTTTAGTATCTTATTTTGCAAGTATTATATCTTTTCTTTCAAAAAAATTTTTTATATTTGTTATTTATTTATCTATCTTGTAATGTCCTCTGTAATTTTCTGGAATAAGTTTAGCAATTGAATACATTAAGAAATTAATTGCCCTATCTTCATATTCCTTTTTTCCCTCTTCTTTTTCTTTTTTAGGTAATTCAAATTGTTTACCTATTTCAACTGTAACCTCTGCATATTGAAAACTTTCATTACTCATGTTGCCCTGCTTATTAATAGGTAATAACTTCTCACTTCCTGAAATTCCAATTGGTACTATAGGCGCTTTAGTAAGTTTCGCCATAAGTAAAATTCCCTTCTTAGCCTCTATCATTTCTCCCGTTCTACTTCTTGTTCCTTCCGGAAAAATAACAATATTTTCTCCCTTTTTAATCAGTTCTACAATTCTTTTTAATCCTTCCTTATCTGGAGTATTAGGTTTAATTGTAGTAGTTTTACATATTCCAACGGCTAAATTAGTTATAGGATTATGAGACAATTTTACGCCTGCTACATAGGTAGGATCAAAATCTTGTAACACCTTATTTAATATTAATGCATCTGAATTACTCAAATGATTACAGATAAAAATTGTTGGTGTCTTTATATCTTTTAAATTATTAAGACCCTTTATTTTTAAATCCGCATATTTATTTAAATATCCATTTAATATCTTCTTAGCTATGTAATTTACTAATCCCTGAGGTAAACATGAAATTAATTTTGCTGTTTTAGTAGATATCATTTAACCTCATCCTTTCTTTTATAATTATTCTTTCATTCTTTTCATGATTCTTTCATAATACTCTTTAATATAAGGAGACCCTATATCTTCTAACTTAGGTATGTATCCATTTAAATTGTAATAAGATATTAACGAGTTCCTTATTAATATATTTTTTCCTCTCCAACCACATGAGGTTATTTTATATTTTTCTTTAAAAGTTTTATTATCTAGTTGTATAATTTCTTCTAAATTAGGATTTTTCATATATTCTTTTGGTTGAAATTCAACTATTCTACTATTTTGTACATTTTTATTAAAGGGACATATATCTTGACATTTATCACAACCCCATATTCTTCCTTCAAATTTTTTAAACCAAAAATCCTCTAGGTTCTTTTTTTGAGTTACATAAGAAAGACATATATTAGAATTATTTTCTATTCCTTTAATATTTTTATTTGTATCTATACTTAAAATAGCTTTAGTTGGACATATATCTATACATTTATTACAATTCCCACATTTACTTTCTTTTGGCGTACTTTCTTCGACTTCTAAATCTGTTATAATTTCTCCTAAAAAAACATAAGAACCATATTCCTCTGTAATTAAGCAATTATTTTTTCCAATAAACCCAATACCCGCTTTCATGGCTATGTACCTTTCTGGCAATGGATTATTATCAACAAAGGTTTCTGTTATGCCACCTAATTTCTCTATAAATGTAGCAATCTTCTCTAAATATAAGTTAACTACATTATGATAATCTTCGCCTAAAGCATAACTTGAAAAATATTGTTCTTGTTTTTCTATATTCTCTGTCATATATGGTAGTGCTATCGAAATAATAGTTTTACCTTGAGGCATAATTAATTTTGGATTTACTCTATTTTCTATAGTATCTTCTTCAAAATCATTTAGTAAATCTTTGGATTTTTTATACTTAAAATACTCTTCCAGTTCATAAAACCTCTCACATTTAACAAATCCTATTTTATCTATTCCTATAGATTTACAAAAATCTATAATTTTCTTTTTTAAATCCATAACCACCTCTGTTATTCTAATTACCTTAACATTTGATTATATTTTACAAATACTAACATTTATATTTTTTTCATTTTTATTTTCTTTCAATATTTCTTTTGGTATATTTATTACTTCCATTTCACTTGGAATTATACTATTTCTATAAAAATTAATTTCTTTCTCTCCAAACTTAAATTTTATATTAATATTTTTAAACAATTTTTCTGTTCTAAATTTAAATTGCACATCTTTTTCTATATTATTAATATTAATGTTATTAGGTATAACATATGAAATTCCATTTCCTTTTTCCACATTAATACCTTCATTATTATCTAAGTCTCCATTTAAATACATTGCAGCCTTCTTACCGGCAAGAACACCTTCCTGTGTAACATTATCCACATAATCATGTAAATGAACCACATTTCCACATGCAAAAACACCTTTAATATTAGTTTGCATACTTTCGTCTATTAAAGTACCTCCTGTTACAGCATTAATTTTTATTCCTAACTTTTTAAATAGTTCACTTTCAGGTACCAATCCTACAGACAATACGACAGTATCACAACTTATAAATTCTTCCGTTCCCTTTATTGGCTTGTAATTATCATCTACTTTAGCTATAGCCACTCCATTAACTCGCTCTTTTCCTCTAATATCAATTATTGTATGTTGCAACTTTAAAGGAATATTAAATGGTTCTAAACATTTTTTATAGTTTCTTTTAAGTCCACTACAATAAGGCAACATTTCTATTACGGCCTTAACATTGGCACCTTCTAAAGTTAATGTTTTAGCTATTATTAATCCTAAATCACCAGATCCCAAAATAACTATTTCCTTACCTGGCATTATTCCTTCTAAATTTATTAACCTTTGTACCATTCCTGCTGTAAAAACGCCTGCAAAACTACTTCCAGATATATTTACCACTCCTCTGGTTTTTTCCCTACATCCCATAGCAAGTATAATAGCTTTTGCCCCTATTTCTACAACTCCTTCTTCTGAATTTACAAAAGTTACTTTTTTGTTTTTATCTATTTCTAATACAGTTGTTTCAAGTTTATATCCTATTCTTAGTCTTTGTATTTCTTTTATAAAAATATTGGCATACTCTGGTCCAGTTAATTCTTCCTTTAAAATATATCTTCCAAATCCATTATGAATACATTGATTTAAAATCCCACCTAAAAACTTTTCTTTATCTATAATAAGTATTTTTTCTATACCTTGTTTTCTAGCCTCAATTGCAGCTGACAGCCCTGATGCTCCGCCTCCTATTATAACTATATCATATTCTTTCATAAACTCACCTCAAAGAAATATAGTAAATAAATTTACTCCTTTTTGTTGCAATATATTCCTAGTATATTATAGACTTATTATGTATATTAAATCAAATAATTTATATTTTACTTCTATCTTTATTTAAAACCACAAATTTGCATAATGAAAAAATTTTTAATAAGATTTCTGAGAATTACCTAACTAAATTTGAATTTTTTATAGTAACCTAAGATCCTTTTAATTAAGTTATAAGATATGAACTTTGTTTATTCAGTAAAAATTAAAAATGACCAAGCTATAATAAAATATAGCTTAGTCATTCAAATGCTGTATCAATTTTTTAAATATTAACTGGCAGGGGCAGCAGGAATCGAACCCGCAACCAACGGTTTTGGAGACCGCTACTCTACCAATTGAGCTATACCCCTAAAAACAATTAACATTATATCATCATTTTTTTTTAAAATCAATATATTTTTAAATAAAGGAGGATAAAAATTCCTCCTTTATTTAAAACATATTATTGTACTTTAAATCCAGCGTCTTTGACTTTCTTTAATATATCATCATAATTTTCTGTTTTTATTCTTACAACGATTTCTTTTACTTCTGTTAAACTTTTTGGATCAACCACAACAAAACTAATAATATCACCATTATTTTCTGTTATAATTTTAGAAAGTTTAGATATTTGTCCTGGAATATCATGGGCAATTACAGATATTCTTTGCCCTCTATTTAAACCAAATAATTCTGTGAATTGCTTAAATACTGCATTATGAGTTACTATACCTTTAAACTCATTTGCACTATCTATTACAGCCACAAATGGTGTGTTTTCTGTAGCTAAATAATTAGATGCTTCTTCTACTTGTTCCATTGGGTCTACTTTAGGTACATCAACTCTCATAACATTTTCTACTAAAAACTCTTCCAATAAACTTTTTTTATCTAGATTTTTCTCGAAATAAAAAGTGTAAATTCTTTCTTTTGAAATAGTACCGTAGAACTTATCCCCTTCTGCTACAGGAATTGATAAAAACTTATATTCTTCTATAAGTTCTAAGGCTTTCTTGACAGAGTCCTTAGGTGTTACTGTTACTAACTTTTCTTTAGATAACATTAAATTATTAACAAACATTTATGACCCTCCTTTATAAATCCTTTTAAACTTATTATAACTTATTAACCTCATATTGCCTATATTATTTGAATAATATTTTTAATTTTCCAAGAATTATGACCAATATTAAAATTTGTTAATTTTAAAGTTTTATATAAAACTTTAATACTTATTTTAACAAACCATATTAAACCATATAATTAATATTTTATGCATATAGTTAATATATTATGACTATATACTATATGATAAAATTATATATATTGCTTTATATTTAATAGAATACTTAACTTTTTTTATTAATTAGGATAAAATAATATACAGAGGTGAGATAATGAAATTTTTAGTTAACTCAGTTGAAGAAACTTTCAATTTAGGTGTTAAATTAGGTAAAACATGTAATAGCGGCGATATCATTTGCTTAATCGGAGATTTAGGAACTGGAAAAACTCATTTAACCAAAGGAATAGCGAAGGGATTAAACATAGATGAACATATTACAAGCCCAACTTTCACTATTGTTAATGAATATGACGGGAGATTAAAATTATATCATTTTGATGTTTATAGAGTAAATGATCCTGATGAAATAGAGGCCATAGGTTTTGATGAATACATATTTAGTGATGGTATTTCTATAATTGAATGGGCTAATTATATAGAAGACCTAATCCCTAAAGAAGATGCTCTATACATATATGTAAATAAGTGTGATGAGCTTACTCCTAATAAACGTCAAATCAATATAGAATATACAAACAAAAAATATGACTACATAAAGGAGATAAGATTATGAAGATTTTAAGTTTTGATTCTGCCACACAAAGTGCAACTTGTGCATTAATTGAAGATGAAAAACTATTAGGTGAGATAACTTTTAACTATAAAAAACAACATTCAGTTTTAATTATGTCTATGATAGACACACTTTTAACTAACACAGAAACCGATATTGCTGATATAGATGGATTTGCAATTTCAAAAGGTCCTGGCTCCTTTACTGGACTTAGAATTGGTATGGCAACTTTTAAAGGAATATGTAATGGATTAAATAAACCTTTGATTGGTATATCTTCTTTAGATGCACTAGCTTATAATCTAGCATATACTGATGGGATTATATGTCCTATATTAGATGCTCTTAGAAATAATGTATATACTGCTATTTATAAATTTGAAAATGGTACTTTGGTAAAATTAGATGATTATTCTTGTACTTCTATTGAAGAATTAATTGAAAAACTTAATGATTACAAATGTAATATTACATTTATCGGTGATGGTACATATAAATTCAAAGAACTTTTAAGTTCAAAGTTAAGCAACGTATTCTTCGCACCTACTAGTTTAAATGTAGTTAAAGCTTCTTCTTTAGGTGAACTTGGATTACAACATTTAAAAGATAACAATATAGATGATATATATTCATTGGCACCTATATATCTTAGAAAATCTCAGGCTGAAAGAGAATATGAAGAAAAATATCATAAAGGAGTTGAGGATTAACAATGTCTTCAAATACCTTTACATATACTACTATGACTCATGAAGATTTAAACCAAGTATATGAAATAAATAAGCTTAGTTTAAAAACTCCTTGGAGTATAAATTCTTTAGAAGATGAATTTTCAAATAACTTTTCACATTATATAACTTGCAAAGATTCTACAGGAAAAATTTTAGGCTTTGGTGGTATATGGATAATACATGGCGAAGGACAGATTACTAATATAGCTGTTCACCCTAATTTTAGAAGAAATGGAATAGCTTCAAGAATCCTTGAAGAATTAAAAACTCTTTGCCAAAAGGAAAACTGTAATGCTATTACTTTAGAAGTTCGAAGTTCTAATATTCCTGCTCAAACTCTTTACATAAAAGAGGGTTTTAAAAATGAAGGCATTAGGAAAAATTTCTATTCTAATCCGAAAGAAGATGCCCTAATTATGTGGTGTTATGATTTATAAAAAAAAGCTATCCATATTTTTATGAGATAGCTTTTTATATTTATTATTTATGCACTTATTTTATTCTTGCTCTTTATTCGTTCTTTTTGAATAATTGGATTTAGACTTTTATGAAGAACTAAATATACTGATGATACTATAAGTCCTTTTAATAAATTAAACGGTATGATTGCCCAATAAATTAATGTTTTAAAATCTACTACATTATGGTTTACTTTTTTAGCAAATTGTACAAAGGCATCTATTGGCGCCCCCATTCCCTTAGCATAAAGTGGGATAAATACATAGTAATTTAATATACCGGCAGCTAAAGACATTACTATAGTTCCTATAACAAGTCCTAGTATCAACGATTTTACATTTTTCTTCTTGTCATACATAAAACTTGCTATAAATACTAAAAACATACCTACTGTAAAATTAGCTATTTCTCCAACTCCAGCAGTTCCTGTACCAAATACTATTATCTTTAAAATGTTTTTAAATAATAATATTAAAACTCCAGATACTGGTCCAAGAGCCAAACCACCTAATAACGCTGGGATATCACTAATATCCAACTTTAAAAAACTTGGAAATAAAAAAGTTAATGCAAATTCTAATTTCATTAAAATCATAGCTATTACAGAAAGCATAGCTATTTTAATTAATGTGTTAATACTAAACTTTGTTTTCTTATTTTTTTCCATAAACTTCATTCCCCCATTAAAAGATATTCATCTTTCAGGGTGTGAGGTACATATACATAAAAAAGCCCTGATTTATAAAATCAGGGCGTAAATACATAATATACCTATCTTCTTTCATCCAGACTATACTGTTGGCTTTGGAATTACACCAAATCTGCCATTATGGCTCGCGGGCTTTACCGCCAGTGGGGAATTACACCCCGCCCTGAAGAATTTTAAGTTTTATTAACTTTTCAAAAACATTATACTATTTATAACAAATTTTATCAATAGCTTTTATTACATTTATTTTTTTAATTTTACTCTTTCATAGTTAGTGAAATTCTTCCCCTCTTTTCATCTACTGAAAGAACTTTTACTTTTACTATATCTCCTACCTTTACTACATCTAATGGATGCTTTACAAATTTATCCGCAAGTTGACTTAAATGAACTAATCCATCTTGATGTACTCCAATATCAACAAAGGCACCAAAATCAGCTACATTTCTAACTGTTCCCATAAGTTCCATACCAGGTTTTAACTGACTTAATTCTAATACTCCTGTTTTAAATATAGGTCTTGGTAGTTCCTCTCTTGGATCTCTACCTGGCTTTTTAAGCTCTTTTATAATATCCTGTAACGTAGGAATTCCAATTTCTATTTTTTCACTTAGCTCTTCTAAACTAAAATTCTTGACTCTTTCATCAATATCCTTTAATCCAGAATTATTTAATTCTTCTTTAGAGTATCCTAATAGTTCTAAAAGTTTTTTAGCTCCCTTATAAGATTCTGGATGCACACTTGTATTATCTAAATGTTCTTTTCCTTCCATAACCCTTAAAAATCCCGCACATTGTTCAAATGCTTTATCCCCTAGCCTTTTTACTTTTTTAAGTTGTGCTCTACTAGTAAATTTACCATTTTCCTCTCTATATGCTACAATGTTTTTGGCTATGGTACTATTTACCCCTGAAACATATGATAATAAAGATGGTGTAGCTATATTTAAATCTACTCCTACATTATTAACAGCATCTTCAACTATACCTTTTAAAGACTCTTCTAACTTCTTTTGGATAACATCATGTTGATATTGTCCTACCCCTAAAGATTTAGGATCTATCTTTACTAGTTCTGCAAGAGGATCTTGAAGTCTTCTTCCAATAGATATGGCACCTCTTAATGATACATTAATATCAGGATATTCCTTTGTAGCTAATTCAGACGCTGAATATACAGATGCACCTGCCTCAGAAACTATTACATAATAAACATCCTTATTTTTTTCTTCTTTTACCTTTTTAATAAGTTCTCCAATAAGTTCCTCTGATTCTCTACAGGCTGTTCCATTACCTAATGAAATTATATCTACATCATATTTATATATTAAATCTTTTAATATATTAATAGCCTTTTCTTTATCATCCTTTGGAAGTGCCGCATATACTGTTTCTGTAGATAATACCTTTCCTGTTTCATCTAAAACAGCTATTTTACAACCTGTTCTAAATCCTGGATCATAACCTAAAACTATTTTCTTTTTGATTGGTGGTTGCATTAATAAAGACTTTAAATTCTCTTTAAAAATTTGAATTGCACCTATCTCGCCTTTTTCTGTAAGTTCATTTCGTATTTCTCTTTCAATAGATGGATATATCAGTCTTTTTAAAGAATCTTTTACACTTTCTTCTATATATTTATCTAAAATATTGTTATTTGTTTTTACATTTTGTAATATATAATTTAATATTCTATCTTCATCGGCTAATATCTTAACACTAATTACGTCTTCCTTTTCACCCCTATTTATAGCTAAAATTCTATGAGAAGGTATATTTTTAATACTTTCACTATAATCATAATACATTTCATACGGAGTAGGTTCCTCTTCTTTAGAAGACTTCTTACATTGTATTATTCCCTCTTTTTTAACTAATTCTCTTATCCACTTTCTAAATTTAGCTTCATCAGATATTTTCTCTGCAATAATATCTTGAGCACCTTTCAATGCCTCTTCTGTATTAGCAACTCCCTTTTCTTCATTTACATACTTACTAGCCAATACTTGTATATCTTCTATTGTTTTATCACTTAAAATTGTTTCTGCTAAAGGTTTTAATCCTTTTTCTACTGCAATAGTCGCTCTTGTTCTCTTCTTTTGCTTATATGGTCTATATAAATCTTCAACTTCTGTAAGAGTTTGCGAATTTAAAATCTTACCTTTTAATTCATCATTTAATTTCCCTTGTTCCTCAATAGACTTAAGCACTGTATCTTTTCTTTCACTAAGATTTCTTAAATATTTTAATCTATCATATATTTCTCTTAAAGTTACATCACTTAATCCTCCAGTTCTCTCTTTTCTATATCTAGCTATAAAAGGAACTGTAGCGCCTTCATCTAACATCGTAATAACATTTTCTATTTGAAAACTTTTTACATTAAATTCTTTACATAAAATTTCTGATATACTACTCATATGCACACTAAGGCAATTTTAATCTTGCCATCCTCCTTCTTCTTTCTCTACTTTACATCCTTTTCTAAAAATGCGTTTATAAACATATCAATTTCACCATCCATAACTGCATTTACATTAGATGTTTCCACACCATTTCTATGGTCTTTAACTAAATTATAAGGATGGAATACATAAGACCTTATTTGACTTCCCCAACTAATATCTTTTAATTCTCCACTTAAATCCTCAATTTTTTCTTTATGTGCTAATTCTTTTAATGCAATCAATTTTGCCTTTAACATTTTAAGTGCTGTATCTTTATTTGTAAATTGACTTCTCTCACTTTGACATTGTACAATAACTCCGGTAGGTATATGTGTTATTCTTATAGCGGATTCTGTTTTATTAACATGTTGCCCACCAGCGCCACTTGCTCTATAAGTATCTATTTTCAAATCTTGCATATTAATTTCAATATTATCTTGTTCATCTCTAAGTTCAGGCAGTACTTCACAAGATGCAAAAGATGTTTGTCTTTTGCCATTAGCATTATAAGGTGAAATTCTTACTAATCTATGGACACCTTTTTCTGCTTTTAAATATCCATATGCGAAGTCTCCTATTACCTTTAATGTAACACCTTTAATACCAGCCTCATCTGCTGGTATATAATCTAAAACCTGCATTTTAAACCCTTTTTTATCACACCATCTTGAATACATCCTATAAAGCATTTCTGTCCAATCTTGTGCATCATTACCTCCAACTCCTGTATGAAGAGTTAGAATTGCATTATTCCTATCATACTCACCAGAAAGTAATGTTTCTATCTTTAATTGTTCATATAGTTTATTTAACTCTTTAAGTTCTTTTTTTATTTCACTATAAGATTCTTCATCATTTTCTTCAATACTAAGTTCTGCTAACATTTTAAGATCATCTATCCTAAATTTTAAATCCTTATATCGTTCAATTTTATCTTTTATGTTTTTAGCCTCTACTGTTACTTCTCCAGCTTTTTTTATATCATTCCAAAAACTTGGTTGTTGCATAACGCTTTCAAGTTCTGAAAGTCTAATCTGCATTCTATCTAAGTCAAAGTGAAACACTCATTTCATTCACATCATTAACTAATATAGTTATCTCACTTAAAATTTCTTCTAATTTAATTAACAAAGTCAACACCTCTTTTCATGGAATAAACATATTATATCATATAAAATATTATCTTAAATACTTATAGAATAAATTAAAGTAGGTGAAACCATTCTTCACCTACTTTAATTTTTATTTTTTATTATTGAAATTTTCCACAACAATTTTTGTATTTTTTCCCTGATCCACATGGACAAAGATCATTTCTACCTACTCTATTTTCTTTTCTAATAGGTTCTTGCTTTAGATCTTCTTCTCCATGACTAGTATTAGTTACTGTAGCAACTCTTTCTCTTTGAATGTTTTCATGAACTTGAACATGGAATAAATATTTAATTGTTTCAACTTTAATATTCCAAATCATTTCATTAAACATATCTGTTCCTTCAAATTGATATGCTTGAACTGGATCCTGTTGTTTATATGCTCTTAATCCTATACCTTGTCTTAAATGATCCATACTATCTATATGATCCATCCATTTAGAATCAACAACTTTTAAAAGTATAATTCTTTCGATTTCTCTTAAATTCTTTGGACTATTATCTTCTTCGTCATCTGTTCCTTGAAGTTCTCTTTCTTTTTGATTGTATAAATCTAATGCTACATTAATTAATTCTTCTTTTATTTCATCTATACCTTTTTTACCTAATTCTTCTGGATTAATCATATCCCTTGGTAAGAAAATATCCTCTAAATATGTTATAAGCTTTTCTATACTTTCATCATATTTTTCATCATCTACTTGAAGAACATGAGAATCTACAGCTACAGAAATTACATCCTTTATCATACTAATAATTTGTTCTTTTAAGTTTTCACCTTCTAAAACTTCAGCTCTTTGCTTATAGATTATAGTTCTTTGTTGATTCATAACATCATCATACTGTAATACATTTTTTCTTATGTCAAAGTTATTTCCTTCAACTTTCTTTTGAGCACTCTCTATAGCATTTGAAACCATTTTACTTTCTATAGCCTCATCATCTAATCCTAATCTACCTACAACCGCTTGAAGCTTATCTGAACCAAATATTCTCATTAAATCATCTTCTAAAGAAACATAGAATCTTGATTGTCCTGGATCTCCTTGACGTCCTGAACGTCCTCTTAACTGATTATCTATACGTCTTGATTCATGTCTTTCTGTACCTATTACCTTTAATCCGCCAACTTCAGCTATATCATCTGAAAGTTTAATATCAGTACCACGTCCTGCCATATTAGTTGCTATAGTAACCATTCCTCTTTCACCAGCATGAGATACTATTTCAGCTTCTTTTTCATGGTATTTTGCATTTAATACTTGATGTGGTACACCTTTTTTCTTTAATAATGATGATAATAATTCTGATTTTTCTATACTAACAGTACCAACTAATATAGGTTGCCCTTTTTTATTAGTTTCAGCAATTTCTTCAACTATAGCATTATACTTAGCTCTCTGAGTTTTAAAAACTAGATCTGGCATATCTTTTCTTGCTATAGGTTTATTAGTAGGAATTTCTATAACGTCCAAACCATAAATCTCTCTAAATTCTATTTCTTCAGTTTTAGCTGTACCTGTCATACCAGCTAATTTTTCATACATTCTAAAGAAGTTCTGGAATGTTATACTTGCTAAAGTCTTTGATTCTTTTTCTACTTTGACACCCTCTTTAGCCTCTATAGCTTGATGAAGTCCATCACTATATCTTCTACCTTCCATTAATCTTCCTGTAAATTCATCAACTATTACAACTTCGCCATCTTTTACCATATAATCTTTATCTCTCTTCATATGATAATTAGCTTTTAACCCTTGAACTATATGATGCTGTATCATCATATTTTCTGCATCTGCATAGTTATCTAATTTAAAAAATTGCTCTGCCTTTTTAATCCCTGTTTCAGTTAAAATAACAGAGTTAGCCTTTTCATCTAATTCATAATCTTTTTCATTTAATGTTTTAACAAATAAATCCGCAACTTTATAAAATTCAGTAGACTTATCACCTTCACCTGAAATAATAAGAGGTGTTCTAGCTTCGTCTATTAAAACTGAGTCTACTTCATCCACTATACAATAATTTAAATATCTTTGAACTTTTTCTTCCTTATATATAACCATATTATCTTTTAGATAATCAAATCCAAATTCGTTATTAGTTCCATAAGTAATATCAGAACCATATGCCTCTCTTCTTTGATCAGTATTTAACCCATGTAATATAACACCTACTGTAAGACCTAAATAATTATATAGTTGACCCATCCATTCACTATCTCTTTTGGCAAGATAATCGTTTACTGTAATTACATGAACACCTTTTCCTGTTAATGCATTTAAATACGTAGGAAGAGTAGCTACTAATGTTTTACCTTCTCCTGTTTTCATCTCAGCAATTCTTCCTTGATGAAGAACTATACCCCCAATTAATTGTACCCTAAAATGTTTCATTCCCAGAACACGCCATGAAGCCTCTCTAACTACAGCGAAAGCTTCTGGTAGTATATCATCTAAAGTTTCTCCTTTAGCTAATCTTTCTTTAAACTCTAAAGTTTTATTTTTTAATTCTTCTTCACTTAATTTACCCATAGCTTCCTCATATGAATCTATTTTATTAACTATAGGTAATATTTTTTTTACCTGCCTATCACTATATGTACCAAAAATTTTTTCATAAAGCTTCATACTTCGCCATCCTCGCAATCTTATTCCATTATTATTTTAAAATATCTTTTACTCTACTTTTATTAACTCTTTATCTATATTTCTTATTATAATTTTAAATTATATCATTTAAAATTTTACTATTCAACTTTATTAGTTTAGAATAAACTTTTTACAGTTTATTCTAAATAATATTTATAAATTATTTAGAATGTTCTATTTTATAATATATTATAAAAGTATTAATGTAAATATATTCAATTATAAAATTTGCATTAATATTATTTACTTTTTACAGTTTTTTAACCAAAATTTTCTTAATATTGTAATTAAAAATCAGTGAGCATTGCTACTCACTGATTCTATATAATAAACTAAATATTAATTATTGAAAATCTGGTTCAATTAATCCATAATTACCATCTTTTCTTTTATATATAACATTTACTTCTGAAGTTTCAGCATCCATATATACAAAGAAATTATGACCCAAAAGTTCCATTTGTAAAATAGCTTCTTCTGCTACCATAGGTTTCATGGCAAATTTTTTAGTTTTAACTATTTTTGGTTCTTCCTTATCTTTATATTTATCATCTTCTGGGATTAGAGAAAAGACTAAGGATTCTTCGTGAAGTTTCCTTTGTAATTTAGTTTTTTGCTTTCTAATTTGCCTTTCTATTTTATCTAAGATTAAATCAACTGATTTATACATATCATCATTTGCTTCTTCTGATCTTACAACCCCTCCATTAAAAGGAATAGTTATTTCTGCTTTATGATTTCCTTTTTGTACACTTAAAACCACATGAGCTACTACTTCGTCTTTAAAATATTTGTCAAGCCTAGCCAATTTTTTAGTAATGACTTCTTTTAATGCTTCTGTAACCTGGATGTTTTTACCAATTATTTTAACTTCCATATTTCACAGCCCCTCTCTTAAACTAAAACTTTGCATTAGTTTAATTAAATTTTTTGGGTTTTATTTTGTTGTTGTATACATTTTATAATGAAATTAATAAAATAACAATTAGTTTTGAAGTAATTTACAGAAAATTAAATAAAATTATGCCTCTCACTCTTCTATTTTCATACTCTTTTATAGTAACGCCCTATTATAGGACATATGATTTTTTATTCAATTTATGCTATAATATAATTCTATGAGGATATATTATATATTTCTTGCAACACCTATTACAATAACTTCACTTGCACCATTTCTAAGCAATTCTTTACTACAATTATAAACTGTTGCACCTGTTGTAATAACATCATCTATAATTAAAATTTTCTTTTGTTTTAGATTATACTTGGAATTAATACAAAATACATCATTAACATTTTCCCATCTTTGGTCTTCATTTAATCCAATTTGATCCTTTGTATCTTTATTTTTTATTAATAATTTATAACATTTTATATTCATATGTTTGCTTAAATTTTTAGCAAGTATTTCAGATTGATTATATCCTCTTTCTCGTTTTCTTTTTCTAGAAGACGGTACAAATGTTATCATATCAAAATTTAATTTTTCTCTTAAAACTAACCTATATATATAAGAACTCAATAATTCTCCTTGTGAAAAACCATTTTTATATTTTAACTTTAGTATTAGTTTTTTAATAGTTTTAGAATATATTGAACATGTGTAACATTTAATTTCTTTATGTTCTCCTATATTAAATTTTTCTACGCATAAATTTAATCGTTTTATACAATCATTACATAATAATTTTTCTGTAAAAAGCTCATTTCCACAACTTAAACAAAACCCTTCTTTAAAATAAATTAAGTCTAAGATTGAATTAATTAAAAAATTTAACTTTTCCATATTCTCCTCTAATAATTTGAGATATGTTTCATCTTAGACTATATCCATATTTTTAAAATTTTATTCTGTTTTTTAAAAATCCTCTATAATATTTGTTATCCTCCATTTAAGGGCGGAATACCTTTCAAAACTTCTATCATTTGTAACCATAAACTTTAACGCTTTTTGGGAACCCACTAAAACTGCTAATTTCTTGGCTCTAGTAATCCCTGTATATAATAAATTCTTATTCATCAACATAGGAGGTCCCATAAATATAGGTATAATAACTACTGGGAATTCACTTCCTTGACTTTTATGAATAGTAATTGCATATGCTAAAGTTAATTCATCTAAGAAAGTATTTTCATATTTAACTATCCTATCATCTTCAAATACAACTATTACATTTTCATCGTCATCTATTTTAGAAATATATCCAATATCTCCATTGTAAACCCCTATACCTTCTTCTTTTGTATCTATTTTATCCCATTTTAAAGAATAGTTATTTTTTATTTGCATAACTTTATCCCCAACTCTAAAAATGGTATCCCTAAATTCTTTTTCTCTTTTAGCTTTTGATTTAGGATTTAATATATTTTGTAATTCTTTATTTAAATTATCTACACCTAAAACTCCTTTTCTTGTTGGCGATAAAATTTGAATATCCTTCATATTATCCCAAGCTTCATTAAATTTAGGCAATCTCTTATGTATAAGTTCTAAAGTTGTATTTAAAATTTTTTCCCTGTCCTCACATCTTAAAAAATAAAAATCATTGTCTTTTTTATTCAAAATAGGCATTTCTGAATTATTTATTTTATGTGCATTAGTGACAATCATACTTTCTTTTCCCTGCCTAAAAATTTCTTTTAGCCTAACAACATTTACACATTTACTTTCTATTAGATCTCTAAGTACATTTCCTGGACCTACTGATGGTAATTGGTCTACATCACCCACAATTATGACTCTAGTTCCTAAAGAAACTGCCTTCAATAAATTGTTCATTAAAAGAATATCTATCATAGATGCCTCATCTACTATAATTACATCAAACTCTAAAGGATCCTCTTCACTTTTCAAAAACTGCATATTATCATCATCATTATATCCAATTTCTAAAAGTCTATGAATAGTTTTAGCTTCTCTACCCGTTGCTTCCGTCATTCTTTTAGCTGCCCTTCCCGTAGGAGCCGCCATACCTACACTTAATCCTGATTCTTCAAATATTCTTATTATACAATTAATTATAGTAGTCTTTCCTGTTCCTGGACCACCAGTTATTATTTCCATACCATTTTCAAATGCCCCACAAATGGCTTCTTTTTGTGATACAGCAAATTTAATATTATTTTCATTCTCAAAATTTTTTATTTCTTTTTCAACATCAATATGAACTTTATCATAAGAACTCATAGTTAGACTTAAAATCTTTTTTGTTACAGATAATTCACTATAATAATAAGGTATTGTAAAAACACATTCTTGTTCATCTATATTTTCAACTTTAATATTGCCAGCCATAGTTACTTCAAAAATAGCCTTTTCAATTTCTTCTTTATCTACACAAAGAACCTTTTCTCCTTTTTCCATCAATTCACCCATTGGCATATAAGTATTTCCCAACAAACAAAATTCATTTACCAAGTACTTTATTCCACTTTTTATTCGATAAGGAGAATTTTTTTCTATTCCTAAATTTAGTGCTATTTTATCTGCAGTCTTAAAGCCTACCCCTACTATATCCTCTACTAACTTATATGGATTTTGTTTTATTATATCTATTCCACTAATCCCATATTTATTATAAACTTTTACACACTGATTAGCTGTCATTCCGTAAGGTTGAAGAAAAATCATTATATTCCTACATTCTCTTTGCCTAGAATATGATTCATATATTAATTTAATCTTTTTCTTCCCAATACCTTCAATTTCGGCTAATCTATCAATATCATTATCTAAGACATCTAAGGTCTCTTCTTTAAAATGTGAGACTATTTTTTTTGCTGTAACAGGACCTATTCCAGAAATTATGCCTGAAGCCAAATATTTTTCAATCCCTGTTAAAGTTTTAGGTATAATTTCTTCACATGAATTAACTTTTAACTGTTTACCAAAGTTAGGATGAACATTCCATTCACCTGTAACTTTTACATTTTGGCCTTCATTCACAAAAGGTATTGTTCCAACTATAGTTACAAGTTCATCTTTTTCATCCTTTAATTTAGCTACTGTATATTCATTTTCTTCATTTTTAAAAATTATCGATTCTATTATACCTATAATTTCAAACATAAAATCTCTCCCATACTTTTTTATAACTCTTATTATTAAATTATAACATAAAATTTATATAAAATTAGAAAACACGATTATCCAAATAAATGAGTAATCGTGTCCTTTATAAAATATTTAATTACATTAATTCTTTAATTTTCTCTACTTTATCTAATCTTTCCCAAGGAAGATCAACATCTATTCTTCCAAAATGGCCATATGCTGCTGTTTGTCTATATATAGGTCTTCTTAAATCTAGTTCTTTAATTATAGCAGCCGGTCTTAAATCAAATACTTTATTAATTATTTCAACAATCTCTTCTTCTGATTTCTTACCTGTTCCAAATGTTTCAACACAAATAGATACTGGCTTAGCAACTCCTATAGCATAAGCTAACTGAATTTCTAATTTATCAGCAATACCAGCTGCAACTAAATTTTTAGCAACCCATCTTGCTGCATATGCTGCAGATCTATCTACCTTTGTTGGATCTTTACCTGAAAAAGCACCGCCACCATGTCTTCCAGCTCCACCATAAGTATCTACTATAATCTTTCTTCCTGTTAATCCTGTATCACCTTGTGGTCCACCAATTACAAATCTTCCTGTTGGATTTATTAAATATCTTGTATTTCCATCCAATAATTCCTCAGGAACTATTTCTTTAATTACATATTTTATTAAATCAGCTTCAATTTGTTCACGAGTAACATCAGGACCGTGTTGAGTTGAAATAACAATTGTATCTATTCTAACAGGTTTATCACCTTCATATTCTACTGTTACCTGAGTTTTTCCATCAGGTCTTAAATATCCTAATGTTCCATTTTTCCTAACTTGTGATAATCTTAAAGCTAACTTATGAGCAAGTGATATTGGAAGTGGCATATATTCTGCTGTTTCATTTGATGCATATCCAAACATCATACCTTGATCTCCAGCACCAATAGCTTCTATTGTATCCATTTTACCCTCTTTAGATTCTAAAGCTTCGTCTACGCCCATAGCAATATCTTGTGATTGTTCATCAATAGATGTCATAACAGCACAAGTTTCTGCATCAAATCCATATTTAGCTCTTGTATATCCTATTTCACTTACAGTCTTTCTTACAACTTTAGGAATATCAACATAACAATTAGTAGTAATTTCCCCCATTACTGAAACAACACCAGTTGTACAAGTTGTCTCACACGCAACTCTACCTTGAGGATCTTTTTCTAAAATAGCATCTAAAATAGCATCTGAAATTTGATCACATATTTTATCTGGATGTCCTTCTGTAACTGACTCTGATGTAAATAACTTTCTCATATTATTCTCCCTCCAAAATGTTTATCTTTTCTAGAGCATGGCCTTTTTTCCTAATAAAAAAACCCCTTCAATAAGAAGAGGTTGTTAATATCTACCACCTCTTATCTTGCAGATATAAAATTCTGCAGGAATTGGCACCTTAGTGTTTATACACTGGTTGCCGGGTTTCACAGGGCCCTTTTCCCTCCACCTCTCTTGATAAGAGCATTTTATTTAATTTTTTATTTTTTTATATTTACATTATAACTTCATCATAGCATAATCTTATTACATGGTCAATAGAAACATTTAAATGATAAAAAATAAAAGGACATGAAAACATGTCCTTGGTGGATGAAGATGGATTCGAACCATCGAAGCGAAACGCAACAGATTTACAGTCTGCCCCCTTTGGCCACTCGGGAACTCATCCAAAAATGGAGCTGACAATAGGAATCGAACCTACAACCTGCTGATTACAAGTCAGCTGCTCTGCCAATTGAGCCATGTCAGCACAAAATATATTTTTTTAAAATGGTGGAGGAAGATGGATTCGAACCATCGAAGCGAAACGCAACAGATTTACAGTCTGCCCCCTTTGGCCACTCGGGAACTCCTCCAAAAATGGAGCTGGCAATAGGAATCGAACCTACAACCTGCTGATTACAAGTCAGCTGCTCTGCCAATTGAGCCATGCCAGCACAAAACATATTCTATTTTTAAAATGGTGGAGGAAGATGGATTCGAACCATCGAAGCGAGACGCAACAGATTTACAGTCTGCCCCCTTTGGCCACTCGGGAACTCCTCCAAATTGGAGCTGGCAATAGGAATTGAACCTACAACCTGCTGATTACAAGTCAGCTGCTCTGCCAATTGAGCCATGCCAGCATAAGTATTAAAATAATGGTGGATGAGGATGGATTCGAACCATCGAAGCGAAACGCAACAGATTTACAGTCTGCCCCCTTTGGCCACTCGGGAACTCATCCCTATTTAATACTACTTATTATGTTTTGTTGTCGTGTATTTCCGACAAGAAGTAGTATACATTTTTACGGTTCTTATTTCAAGTCGTTTTCTCCTTATTTAAGAAGATTACTTTCTTTATACTTATATTTTCTTTATAATACTCCTTTTTACTAAAAATTAATATGTTTTTTTACACCTTCTTCATATTTAATCTTTCATTCACATATTTTTATTAGTGTAATATTATATACTATCCTTTAAAACTCTGCTATATTTAGGAGGTGCCTTGTGGATAAAACTTGTATTAACTATTTAAATGAACGCTGTATAAATACACTAGTTGAATCTTTAAAAAAAACCATAGATGAAAAAACTATAATAGTATGTATAGGCACTGATAGATGCATAGGTGATTGTTTAGGTCCATTAGTAGGTTCTCTATTGATAGATCGAAAGTTTCCTCTAAAAGTATTTGGCTCCTTAAACAAACCTATTCACGCCTTAAATTTAGAAGAAAACTTAAACTATATAAATAATGAATATCCCAATCATAACATTATAGGAATAGATGCTTGTTTAAGTGATGATGAAGATATAGGTAACATAATAATTAGAGATTACCCCATATGTCCTGGAAAAGGCGTAGGAAAATATTTACCTCCTGTAGGTAACCTATCCATAGTAGCAGTTGTTGATTCCTATAATAATTCGGAACCTTTTTATTCTAGAAGTATTAGATTAAGTTTTATCATGAATATGGCTAAAAAAATTTGTATTTCTTTAGAAAAATCTTATACATTAAAAATTTAGATAAAAAAATACAAGCTATTTATAATATAGCTTGTATTTTTTTATTATTTACATAATAACTTAATAATATATTATTCTTTTCCCATATATTCTATGGAATCTAATGATTTCCCTGTTCCTAATGCAACACAAGATACACTATCTTCTGCTACATATACTGGTACCTTAGTATGATCTTGGATTAACTTATCAAGCCCATTTAATAATGCTCCACCACCGGTCATAACAATTCCTTTGTCAGCTATATCAGATGCTAACTCAGGTGGTGTCTTTTCAAGAACAGCATGTGCACACTCTGCTATAGCTTCTACAGCTTCTGCTAAAGCTTCCCTCATTTCACTAGAAGTTACTGTTATGTTTTTAGGAAGTCCTGTAATTAAATCTCTTCCTCTTATTTCCATACTTTCTTCTTCTACTTCATATGCACAACCAATATTTATCTTTAATTCCTCTGCAGTTCTTTCACCAATCATAAGCTTGTGTTTCTTTCTTATATACTTAATAATTGCTTCGTCAAATTCATCTCCAGCTACCTTTATAGATTGTCTTACAACCATACCACCTAAAGATATAACTGCTATATCTGTGGTACCTCCACCAATGTCTATAACCATATTTCCACTAGCTTTAGATATATCTAAGCCTGCACCTATAGCAGCTGCTACTGGTTCTTCTATTAATTGAACCATTTTTGCCCCCGCCATTTTTGCCGCTCCTTTAACTGCTCTTCTTTCAACCTCTGTAGCTTCACATGGAACACAAATAACAACTCTTGGAGTTGCTTTCTTTCTTCCACAAGCTTTTCTAATAAAATGTTTTAACATTTTTTCTGTCATATCATAATCAGAGATAACACCATCTTTTAATGGTCTTGTTGCTACTATATTCCCTGGTGTTCTACCAATCATTTGTCTTGCTTCTTCTCCAACAGCTAAAACCCTATCATTTGTCTTGTCGATTGCAACTACTGAAGGTTCCTTTAAGATTACACCTTTTCCTTTTATGTATACAAGAACTGTAGCTGTACCTAAATCTATACCCATATCAGTACCCATTCCGAAAAAAAACATAGCTTTCACTCCTGCTCATTGGTATATTAGTTCTAACATATTTTACTTCTATACTAATCAAAAAAAACCTTTTTTTTAGAATAAATTTTTAAAAAATTTTTTTTACTTTAATTTAAGCATTGTAAAATATCACATTAACTATTCTAACATAATAATTGTGCATATGAAATAGGTATTTTTAAACTTCCATAGTTTTATATTTTAATTGGGTAGCTTTTCCACCTCTTATATGTCTTTCCGCCTTATTTAATTCTAAAACATTTTTAGCTTGGCTTGCAATTTGTGGATTTATTTTAGGAAGTCTTTCTGTCATGTCCTTATGAATTGTACTTTTACTTACTCCAAAAACTGTAGCGGTTTTTCTTATTGTTGATTTTGATTCTATAATATATTGAGCTACTTCCAATACTCTTTGTTCTATATAATCTTTCAAAATAAACCCTCCTTAAGATTTAAATTTTAAAATAGCCACTTTTCTATAGAAAAGTGACTATCTTTAGTTTTCTTATTTTATAAATTTACATGGATCAATATATTTATTCTCATAATCCAATTTTTTAAAACTTTCGTTGCCCTCTAACATAGAAAAATGTAAATAGCTTCCTTCTGATTTGTTATTACTAACTCTTAAAGTTGTATTGCCAATCTTAGCAACTTCTTGACCTTGAGTTACTTTATCACCTTTTTTAATAAGTACTTTTTGATCTAAGTTTGAATATACTGTTTTATATCCATTTTGGTGATTAATAACAACCATATATCCATATCCTTTAGGGTTTTCCCCAATCTCTTCTACTACACCATCTGCAGCAGCCTTAACTGGAGTTCCTACTTTAGATTGTATGTTTATACCTAAATTTGTTTTATATGTTTTTGAATTTCCATTAGAATCTTCACTAGCTAATACAGGTATTTCTGAATATCCTTGTATCAACTTTCCTTCTACCGGTTTAGTAAATTGAACCTTTACATTATTTGCAACTGACTCACTTGCTTCTTTTAAAGTCTTTCCACTTTTACGAACTTTTATATTTTCATCCTTCTCAACTTTATTATTTTCTTTTTCATTTTTTACAAATAATGCATTGTTTGGATCCTGTTTCTTTGATTGATTCTCCATTGCTGTTTTATTTGCATTTTGCACCTTAGCTGTATCCATCTTTTTAGAATTAATTGTTAGTGCAGCTACAGCAGCAACTATACATAAACAAATAAACAAAATTACATAAAAGCTCTCTTTCTTCAAAAAATTTGCAAAGCTCCCTTTAGAATTTTCCATGTTGTTTGATTTATTATTCATTTCAAGCACCTCCTACTTGTAATTTTGTCCATTATGTAATAAATAATACATATTTGATAAAATTTTTTATGTTTTTTTTTTTTACATTTTTAGACGTTTTTTTTATTATTAAAAACAAAAAATAAAAGCCTATAAGATTTTCATAAATCTTATAGGCTTTCTAAATTAATATGAAATTTCTATTTATAATTTAGAGTCTTTATTTCTATTCCACTATAATAATGTCTTAATATTTCATCATACTTTTTTCCTTCTCTGGCCATTACTCCTGCCCCCCATTGACTCATTCCAACTCCATGTCCATACCCCTTACAATTAAAGACTATATTAGTAGATTCAAAACTTATTGTAAAATTAGCAGATGGAAGACCAAATAATTTTCTAATCATTTTCCCTGTAGTTGTTATATTTCCTATTTTAATCTGTTTTATGCTTCCTCCTTGACTTCTTTCCAAAATGTTAATTTTATCTTTTATTATATTAGAATTTAAATTTAATCCTTTAAATTGAGAATTCATTACAGTTGTAAAATTTGCATTAGAAAACTTAAATTGAGTTTTATATTTAGGCGCAACTTCTTCACCTGGACTTTCAACACTTTTTAAATATGGTTTTGATTCCTTAAAAACTTCCTCTGAATTTTCTGTTTTACCACTACTAGTAGCAAAGTAATATGGGTTCATAACTAGTTCTCCATCATAGGATAATACTTGTCCTCTAGTGCTTTCCACAGCTTCTTTTACTTTATTATATAACTCTGCTCGCTCTTTTTTAGGCCATGTTTTCATACGTTTCTCTTGACTTATGTATGCTTGACAATGTACAGAATCACAAATATCCGCATTTGCATTTAAACTACATCCCCCTCCAACTAAATGCTTAGTATGACAAACTGCATATGTTCGTGCAGCTACAGCCTGGGCTTTTAAAGCTTCTATATTAAAATTTGCAGGCATCTCTGCTGATACAACTCCTAATACGTATTGTTCTAAGTCAAGCTTTACTATCCTTTTTTCTCTAGTTAGATATAAATTTATACAACAATCTATCTTTTTATTAAATATAGTATCTTTTTCTTTTTTTAGATCCAAATCTACTTTAGAATTATTATGTTCTATTTGTTTATTCTCTGTATTTCCATACTTTAACTGCCTATTTCCCTTATTTACTCCAACAACAATTAAGGAAAAGATTACTATGCATATATTAAAGATTAAAATACCTATTAAAATATCTCTTAATTTTACTGATACTATAACTTTTTTCATTTCATTCCCCCTATTCACATCCATATAGACTATATATATTCCCGTATCTTTAAATTATTCCTACAAATATTACATACCAAATAACTTATATTATTTAATAAAAAAATGAAGTCCTTTTTAAAAGAACTTCATTTTTCATCTTAAATTTTATATACTTTTTCTATCTATATGTGCTCCTAATTTACCTAATTTATCTTCAATTGCTACATAACCTCTATCTATATGATAAACATCACTTATTGTGGTAGTTCCTTCTGCTACCAAGCCAGCTAAAATCATTGCTGCTCCTGCCCTTAAATCAGTAGCCCTAACATGTGCTCCTGTAAGTTTTGATACCCCTTGGACAATTGCACTTCTACCGTCTATTTTAATATTAGCTCCCATTCTGGCTAATTCAGCAACATGCATAAATCTATTTTCAAATATAGTTTCAGTTACCATACTAGTACCATTTACCACGCTTAATAAAGACATAAGTTGAGATTGCATATCTGTTGGAAATCCTGGATATGGCATTGTTTTTATATCAACTGCTTTTAAATTTCCTCTACCATCTACAATCATTTCATTTTTATTTATTTGTATATTTACTCCCATTTCTACCAACTTAGCTATTACAGGTTTTAAGTGTTCCTCTTTTACTCCTTTTATGTTGATAATACTTTTAGTAATAGCTGCCGCAATCATAAAAGTTCCTGCCTCTATTCTATCTGGTATAGGTGTATAGCTTACTTCATTTAACATCTTTACACCTTTTACAACTATAGTATCCGTTCCCGCTCCTGTAATGCAAGCACCCATTTTATTTAAAAAATTAGCAAGATCCTGTATTTCTGGTTCCTCTGCACAATTTCCTATAATAGTTTCTCCCTCTGCTAATGTAGCAGCCATCATAATATTTTCTGTGGCACCTACTGAAGGAAAATCTAAATATATATTATCTCCAATAAGTTTCTCTGCTTTAGCTTCTACATATCCATGCCCTACATTAATTTCAGCCCCTAAAGCAGCCAGTCCTTTTAAATGCAGATCTATAGGTCTTGTCCCTATGTTGCATCCTCCCGGTAAGGAAATTTTAAACTCTCCAAATCTTGCCAACATAGGACCCATTAATAAAAAAGATGCTCTCATTTTTCTCACTAACTCATCCGGAACTCGTATAGATTTTAAATTTGAACTATCTATTATTAACTTTTCTTGCAAAGTATCTATCTTCACTTTACCATCCAAAAATTTTAGAGCTTCACTTAATACAAAAACATCTTCTAGCATAGGTGCTTTGTAAATTATATTTTTCTTTCCATTTAATATACATGCTGAGATAATTGGCAGTACTGCATTTTTAGCTGAACTAATTTCTACATCTCCATTAAGTATATTTCCACCTTTAACCACAATATTATCCATATTTAATCCTCCAATCTTCTTTGTTTTCTACTTAGTATGAAATAAATATTTCAGGGTCTCCTATGACAATATAATTTCCCGAACTATATTTACATAAGGAGTAATAAAAACCTTGTTCTCTATTTCCCCCTTGTGAAACTTTTGTACTAAATCCATTGTTAAGTTTTATACTGTTAATGTTGTATCCATTATTTTTTAAATATTTTTCACTCTTATTTTTTAAAACTTCTATATTAACTTCATTATTTAGCTTTGCTTTTATATTTCTACATACTTTAATATCAGCCATATTTAAATTAAAGGATTTTAAGATTTGCCTTAGTATACTTTTTGATATTTTTTCATTATCTTGTTTTATACATAAATTTATTACAAAAGCAAAACTCTCTCCTTTTTTCTTTATATATAAGTTTGCTGTATTTATTTTATCATTATCAATAATATTTTCATTACTACAATAATTTAATTTTACCCTTTCTTTTAGAAAAATATTTTGTAATTCTATTATATTTTTATTTAAATTATTGGTATTAGATATATGAAATCTTATTCTTTCATATTCTTTCACATTATTCATATATCCACTATTTATCAAATTTTTAATATCGGTATTTTTTTGTGTACTATAACAAAATACTATATTACATTGTAATATAAAAATTAAAACTAAACTAATGATAAAAAGCTTTTTTCTTCTCATATTACTCTCCTAAAACAATTTTTATATTTAAATTTTGACCATTTTTTAACTTATTATACAGTTTTTAAGTAAAAGAGAAGATATTATTTAATTATCATATATTATAATATAATAGTTTCTATAAAAATGTGAAAAAAACCGGTATTACTTTTTATATTAAAGTAATACCGGTTTTTATTTATCTATTTAGCATTCAATTTTAGTCTTGTTAAAGATCTTTTTAATGCAATCTCAGCTCTTAAGACATCCAGATTATTATCTTTCTCTTTTAATCTTTTTTCAGCTCTCTCTTTTGCTTTTTCAGCTCTAGAAAAATCTATATCCTCTGGCCATTCAGCTGCATCACATAAAAGCGAAACTGAATCACTATCAACTTTTAATATCCCTTGAGATATAAAAGCTTTCTTTTCACCATCTTCTGTAACAAAAGTTGTTACATTAGGTACAAGCATCCCTACCATAGGCTCATGCTCACATAAAATTCCTATACTCCCACTTCTATCTTCTGTAATTACCTTGGTAACTTTTCCTGTAAAGAAACTTTTTTCAGGAGTTAAAATTTTCAACATAAATTCTTTCATTAGTTTCACCTTCAACTAATTATTCATTGTTTTAGCTTTTTCTATAACATCTTCTATTGTACCTGCGAATAAGAATGCACTTTCAGGAATATCATCATGTTTTCCTTCTAATATTTCTTTAAATCCTCTTACTGTATCTTTTATAGATACAAATTTACCTTGCATTCCTGTAAATTGTTCTGCAACAGTAAACGGTTGAGATAAGAATCTTTGAATTCTTCTTGCTCTACTAACTATAAGCTTATCTTCTTCTGCTAATTCATCTACACCAAGAATAGCTATAATATCTTGTAATTCTTTATATCTTTCTAAGATATGTTTAATCTTTATAGCAACATCATAATGTTCTTCTCCAACAACTCTTGGATCTAATATTCTAGATGTTGAATCTAATGGATCAACAGCCGGATATATACCAAGCTCAACTATAGATCTAGATAAAACCGTTGTTGCATCTAAGTGAGTGAATGTAGTTGCTGGTGCTGGATCTGTTAAGTCATCCGCTGGAACATATACTGCTTGAACAGATGTAATAGAACCATTTTTAGTAGATGTAATTCTTTCTTGTAAAGCACCCATTTCTGTAGCAAGGGTCGGTTGGTAACCAACTGCACTAGGAATTCTTCCTAAAAGTGCTGAAACCTCAGAACCTGCTTGTGTAAATCTAAATATGTTATCTATAAATAAAAGAACATCTTGCCCTTTATCTCTAAAATATTCAGCCATTGTAAGTCCTGTTAATGCAACCCTCATTCTTGCTCCAGGTGGTTCATTCATCTGTCCAAATACTAAGGCTGTTTTGTTAATAACGCCTGAATCTTTCATTTCATGATAAAGGTCATTACCTTCTCTTGTTCTCTCACCAACTCCAGTGAAAACAGATAATCCACCGTATTGTTTGGCTATGTTATTGATAAGTTCTTGGATAAGAACTGTTTTACCAACTCCAGCTCCTCCAAACAAACCTATTTTACCACCCTTTGGATATGGGGCTAAAAGATCTATAACCTTTATTCCTGTTTCAAAAATTTCAGGTTTAACAGATTGCTCCTCAAATGATGGTGCTGATCTATGGATTGGATAATAATTTTCTGCTTTGATCTTATCTCCTTCATCCATTGGATTACCTAATACATTAAATAATCTACCTAAAACAGCATCTCCAACTGGAACTGAAATAGGTTTTCCTGTATCATATGCATCTAATCCTCTTCTTAAACCTTCTGTATTTTCAACAGCTATAGTACGAACTATATCGTCTCCAACGTGCTGTTCTACTTCTGCTATTATAGTTCTATCTGCCATTTTAATTTCTATAGCATTATATATATTTGGTAATGCATCTGAATCGAACTTTATGTCAATAACTGGTCCTATAATTTGTACAACTTTACCAATTCTTTGTGACATATGGTTTCACCTCCAAAATAAGGGGGATTACTCCCCCTATTAATACTCTACTTTTGTGATTCCGCTCCACCTACAATCTCAGATATTTCCTGAGTTATTACACTCTGTCTTAATCTATTATATTGAAGGTTCAATTTATCTAAAAGATCATTTGCACTCTTAGTTGCACCATTCATTGCTTCCATTCTAGTACTTTCCTCACTAGCTTTGGATGTTATTAATAGATTTAAAATTACTTGTTGTAGATACATTGGAACTATTTCTTTAATCATTTGTTCAGCATCAGTGTTTTTAGTGTCTATATAAATTCCGTTACTCTCACTTGATTCACTACGCTCTAATGGTAATAATTTCTTAACTCCTACATTTCTTCTTATAGTAGAAACAAAGTTTGTATAGATTATATAAACTTCTCCTACTTCTCCAGATTTATAAAGTTGTAACATTTTATTAGTTATTTCTTTAGCATCTTTTGAAGATGGAGGAGCTGATATTTCAACATATTCTGCTACTGTTTCATATCTGTATTTCTTTAAAAGATTTCTTCCTTTTTGACCAATAGAAAGAACTTTTGTGTTTTCTCTATCACCTTTAGCTTGATTGTTAAGTTCTAACATTACATTAATATTATATCCGCCACATAATCCTAAGTCAGATGTAATTGTTAGATAAAGTTTATTCTTAGAACCATTACCTTTAAAATAAATATTATTACCTTCATATCCATTTATTATTGATTCTATAACTTCATCGAAGCCTTTTTTAAATTGACTATTTACATATAATTTTTCTTTATTTTTTCTTAACTTAGATGTAGCAACTAAAGACATAGCATTTGTTATTTTTTTAGTGTTATTAATAGACTTTATTCTCTTTTTTATGGTTGCAAATCCTGCTCCCGCCATTAACTCCACCTCCTTAGAGGCCTATTTTTGTTCATTTATAATAAATATTTTTTTAAAGTCATTTATAGCCTTAACTAACATATCTTCTATCTCTTTTGTTAATTTCTTTTCTTTTTCTATAGCTTTTAACAAATCTCTATGCTGAGTATCTACATACTCTAAGAATTCCTTTTCAAATTGTTTCATTTGCTTAACTGGAATATCCATTAAGTAATTATTTACTGCAGCATATAAAATTATAACTTGTTTTTCTACAGACATAACATCATATTGGTCTTGTTTTAAGATTTCTATAAATCTCTTACCCTTTTCAAGTCTTTTAACAGCATCCTTATCTAAGTCAGAACCAAATTGTGCAAAGGCAGCAAGTTCTCTATATTGAGCAAGTTCAAGTCTTAATGTACCTGAAACCTGTTTCATTGCTTTTATTTGTGCACTTCCACCAACCCTTGATACAGAAATACCTGCATTAATAGCTGGTTTTTGTCCTGCATAGAATAACTCAGATTCTAAGAATATCTGACCATCAGTTATAGATATAACATTAGTTGGAATATATGCTGTTACGTCCCCTGCCAAAGTTTCAATTATAGGTAAGGCTGTTAATGAACCTCCACCTAACTTATCTGATAATTTAGCAGCTCTTTCTAAAAGTCTTGAGTGTAAGTAGAATACATCTCCTGGGTAAGCTTCTCTACCTGGTGATCTACGAAGCAATAATGACATTGTTCTGTATGCTACTGCATGCTTAGATAAATCATCATATACGATAAGTACATCTTTACCTTGGTACATGAAGTATTCTCCCATACTACATCCAGCATAAGGTGCTAAGAATTGTAATGGGGCAGAATCAGATGCTGTAGATGATACAACTATTGTATAATCTAAAGCTCCATTAGTTTCTAATGTGTTTACTATAGAAGCAACAGTTGATTGTTTTTGCCCTATTGCTACATATATACATATAACATCTTTACCTTTTTGATTTATTATTGTATCTATAGCTAATGCAGTTTTACCTATTTGTCTATCTCCAATTATAAGTTCCCTTTGACCTTTTCCAATTGGTACCATGGCATCGATAGCTTTAATACCTGTTTGAAGAGGTTCATTAACTGATTTTCTATCTATAACTCCTGGCGCTGGAACTTCTACTGGTCTTCTTTCTTTAGCGTTAATAGGACCTTTACCATCTATAGGTTCTCCAAGAGGATTTAAAACCCTTCCTATTAATCCTTCCCCAACTGGTACATCAACAACTTCTCCAGATCTTTTAACAACGTCACCTTCTCTTATTCCTTCATCAGAACCGAATAAAACACATCCAACGTTATCTTGCTCTAGGTTTAATGCCATACCGTATACATTGTTAGGAAACTCTAGAAGTTCTCCTTCCATACACTTATCTAGTCCATATACCCTAGCAACACCGTCACCTATTTGTATAATAGTACCTGAGTCAACAGTTTCTATATTATTTTCATACTGCTCTATTTCTTTTTTTATAATGGCAGTAATTTCTTCTGGTTTAACGTGCATATTAACACCTCTTTTCTAATCTAATATGCGTTTTTTTAGCTCTTCAAGTTTATGTTTAATGGTTCCATCGATTACATCATCACCAACTCTAACATAAACTCCACCAATAAGTTTCTTTTCAATACTATCATCTAAAAGAACCTTTTTATCATATTTTTTCTCTAACTTTTCGACTAATTTATTCTTTTCTTCTTCAGTTAAAGGAACGGCAGTCTTAACCTCTGCTATTAAAGTATTATGTCTTTCTAAATGGATTTTTTCCATTTCTTTAAGCTTTTCCTCTAAATAAAGAATTCTTCCTTTATTTATTAATATTAATAAGAAAGATAATAATTCGTCATCAATTTTATCTTTAAATATTGTAGTAAAAAGTTCTCTTTTTCTAGAAGTACTAATTCTTGGATGTTTAATAACTTTAATAAAGTTTTCATCGTTTTTAAACATATCCACAATTATTCGTAGATCTTCTAGATATTCATCAACTTTTCCTTTTTCTTCAGCAACCTCATAAAGAGCTTCAGCATATCTTCGATCTAAATATTCATACATTGTTAAATACCTACCTTAGATATGAAATCTGAAATTAATTCTCTATGCTTTTTCTCATCTATTTCAGCATCAAGAACCTTTTCACATATTAAAAGAGATAAACCTGTAACTTTTGTCTTAATTTCCTCTTCAGCCTTTTGTTTTTCTCTTTCAATTTCTTTTTTGCTTCTTTCATTTACGATATCAGCTTCTTTTTTCGCATCACTAACTATTTCTTCATATAATTTTTCTGCGTTTGTCTTATATTGTTCTAATAAATTTTTGCTTTCTTCTATTACATTTGCTCTATTTGCTTCTAACTCAGTTTTTATTTGTGCAGCATCTTTTTTACTTTTTTCCGCAGCATCAAAATTACCTTGTATTTCTTCATTTCTTTTTTCAATTATTTCCCTAACCTTTGGAAAAAAGTACTTGTTTCCAAAAAAGTATATAATTAAAAAGTTAACCATAGCAAATAAAATTTTTGTCCATTCTATTTTAATCAAAAATATTCAGCCTCCCTTCAGGCTCAATATAGTCAAGAATCTTCACTTATCTTACCTAAAATTATAATTTTAATATTAATAATATAGCAACTAATAGTCCATATATTGCTGTTGCTTCTGATAAAGCTCCACCTATAATTAATGCTGTCATAATTTTACCACTTGCTTCTGGTTGTCTTGCAATACTTTCAACAGCTTTTCCTGTAGCCATTCCAGTACCAATACCTCCACCTATACATGCTAATGCTGCTATACCAGCTCCTAAAGCCATCATACCTAATACAAATTCATGAGTCATTTTTTATTCCTCCTAATATTTTTTAATGTTCTGAAATAACTTTTATGTTAATCATTGTTAACATTACAAAAATCACCATCTGTAATGTTCCGTCAAATACATCAAAGTATCCATGGAAAAATACTGGAATACCTATAGATGCTGCTGGGGTAATCCCCATTAATCCATTGTAAATCAAGTCCATTATAATACTAGCTGCAAACATATTACCAAAAAGTCTAAGACTTAAAGATATAGGAAAAGCTATTCTTTCCATAATATTTATTGGTAATAACATTGCTAATGGTTTAGCATATCCTAAAAAATAATGTCCTAAACCAATTTTTTTAATTGTATATCCTTGAATTACTAAAAAGCTTATAAGCCCTAAGGCTAATGCTACATTGAAGTCCGCTGTAGGTGGTGTAACACCAAACAAGCCTGTTAAATTCAATAATACTAAGAACACTGCTAAGCATCCAAAGAATGGTACAAAACCCATATAAGAATCTCCCATGTTAGATTTTATAACCAATTCTACCTTTTCAACAAATAATTCAGCAATGCCCTGTCTTTTATTAGGAAACTTCTGTAAATTCCTAGTAAAAAGAAACATTAAGAATAAAACAAATAAAACTACTATGACTTCTATAGCCATACTCATAGTAAAGTCAAAAGGATATCCAAAAAGTTTAGCTGTAAATAAAACTACATCTTCTCCCATTAACTTTCACTTCCTTATATTTGTTTCTTTAAGGATACTCCATAGAATATCATAGAAAGTACTTCTGTTGAATATCCCAGGATATAAGGTAAAATATAATTAATATTAATTTTAGCCAAAACTGCTCCTACTATACATACTAACAATATTCTAATAATAGAACTTAAAAAAAATACTAATTTGTTTTTGTTTTTACCTAATGCCCTAGTTGTTAGTACAGTATTTATAGTAAAAGAAACTATAGCCATTAAGCTACCTAATACAAATGCTAAAATATACTGCTTATTAATAAAATAAATTATTGCACTAAACACAACCGAAATAAGTAAAATATTTAGTATTACTTTTTTTAGCATATTTTTAATTTCATTTGGCAATTCATTTTCCTCCGGAGATAAAATTCATGTTTATTATTATATTACTGCAATTTTTATAAATAAAATCGTATATTTCTTCATTTTCACCCCTCTCTTACTAAATATCTTGATAACCTTACTTTACCATTAAAATATTTATCTATACTTCTTTTTTTCTATACATTACTTTTATTTAGTTTTTATTGCATCTTATTATTCATTTTTAAGATTTTAATTGATTTTTTATATATTATATTTTTTATTAAAACACCTTAATTGAAATTTTTTTTTATTTAAATTGGCATAGTGTCAATGAGTCAAGCCCTTTGTAATATACTTTTGAACAAACAATGAACTAAAGTTAAATTGTTGTTTATTCCGATTTTTGAAATATAGACAAGTTAATAATTCTTTATTCGAACTAATCTTTATTTTTATTATTAGTTTTTCTTTGTTTTTTATTACTTTTAATCTTTAAATCTGTTTAAATTGCAACTTTATTTAGCTATAAAGTTAATTGTTCCTCCCTCCTTCCTAAGCACAAAAATAAAAGTCCTATATAATATATAGAACTTTTATTTATAATAAATCACCAAAATCACCATATTAAATTTGAAAAGTTAATTCTTACTTATTGATTCTTAAAAAAACCACTTTTCCATGCAACTAATACTATTAATACTATAACAGATGTTGTTAAAAAGTACGATCTTTGACTACTCATTTTCATAGCTATAACAGATACTACACCTAGTATAAAACTAATCAAATACATAATTAACACAGCTTGTTTTTGTGATAAACCCATCCTTAGCAATCTATGATGCAAATGTCCCTTATCACCTTGCATCATTGGTTTTCCATTAATTTTTCTTCTAATCATAGCAAAAATAGTATCATAAATCGGTAATCCAAATGCTAGTATAGGTACTGCTAGTGAAAATGCAGTTGCTGACTTTATAGCACCCTTAATTGAAATGGCTGCAAGCAAAAATCCTATTAGTTGAGATCCGGCATCCCCCATAAATATGGATGCTGGATTAAAGTTATACGGAATAAATCCCAACAATGCCCCTCCTAAGATAGCCGTCATTATTGCTGTTTCATATCTATTATTCATAATAGATATAACAAATAGTGTAGCTGAGGCTATAAAGCCTATACCAGCCGAAAGTCCATCTAACCCATCTATTAAATTGAAGGCATTTGTAACTCCTATTATCCACAAAATTGTTAATGGAATAGATAAAAAACCTACGTTTAAAAATAATTCTTTACTTGTAAATGGATTGGTAATTAAACTTATATTGATTCCAAATATAATTAACACGATGGTACCCGCCAATTGAAACAACAATTTATAAACAGGTTTTAATTCTTTTACATCATCCCAAACTCCTCCAATAAGAATTATAGTTGCTCCCAATATTATTCCTATTTCAGAAGTACGAAGAGGAGTTTTTTGAAATATAACTCCTATTATAAAAGATACATATATAGCGAGTCCCCCTAATAATGGGATAGGTTTTTTATGTACTCTTCTTTCATCCTTTGGTATATCTACAGCATTTGCCTTTATAGCTAATTTCCTAACGATAGGTGTAGAAATTAAAGAAACCACCATAGAAATTATAGCTAACCATAAAGCGTATCTCATATTAAATAACCTTCCTGTCTTTTTTTAATATCCTCTTTTTCTAAATAAATCTAAGGAATCCTCAATCCAATTTTGTACTTCTAAAACTTTATATATTTCCTTAGTTTCCCTTATTATTACTTTTTCAATACCAGAATTAATAATCATCTTCTTACACATTATGCAACAATCTGCATTTTCAACTAAACTACCATTTTTTTCTTTACCCACTAAATATAAAGTTGCACCTATCATTTCTCTTCGTGATGCACTAATAATGGCATTAGCCTCAGAATGGACAGATCTACATAATTCATAACAAGTTCCTCTTTCAATATTCAATTCTTCTCTTAAACATATCCCTAAATCACAACAATTAGGTGTATTTCTAGGTGATCCTGTATATCCAGTAGAAACTATTTCATCATGCTTAACAATAACTGATCCATAATTTCTTCTAAGACAAGTTCCTCTTTCTAAAATAGTTTCTGCAATATCTAAATAGTAATTATATTTATCTCTTCTATTCATTTTATCCTCCATAAACTGTGTCACATTATATTCTATACTAAAAATATTATATTTAAAAGTAAAAAACATAGGACTTTTGAATTTTCTTCAAAAGTCCTATGTCTTATAATCGCGATTTTACTTATTATTTATAACTTTATATATAAATATAGAATACATAATGATTATTTTGTTCCAAATAATCTATCTCCTGCATCTCCAAGCCCTGGAACAATATATCCATTTTCACTTAACTTTTCATCTATAGCTGCTACATATATATCAACATCTGGATGAGCATTCATTACTGCCTTAATACCTTCTGGTGAAGAAATTAAACACATTAGTCTAATATATTTAGCTCCTCTTTTCTTTAAAGCTTCTATAGCATCAATAGCTGAACCACCAGTTGCAAGCATAGGATCTGTTACTATTACATCTCTTTCCTCTATATCTTGTGGTAATTTACAGAAGTATTCAACTGGTTGAAGAGTTTCTTCATCTCTATACATTCCTATATGCCCAACTTTAGCTGCTGGTATAAGTTTTAACATACCATCAACCATTCCTAATCCAGCTCTTAATATAGGAACTATAGCTAACTTTTTACCTGCCAACATTTTACATCTAGTTTTACATATGGGAGTTTCTATCTCTACTTCTTGAAGTTGCATATCTCTTGTAACCTCATATGCCATAAGCATTGCAACCTCTTCTACTAATTCCCTAAAATCCTTTGACCCAGTATTTTTATCTCTTATAAAAGCTAATTTATGTAGAATTAATGGATGTGCTATTTGTGTTACTTTACTCATTTTGTATTCCTCCTAATATTTTTTCTATTTTAAATTTTTTTTTTATTATTTACTATATTTTTTTTCAATTTCAGTTATTTTATCTATTCTTCTTGAATGTCTTCCACCTTGAAATTCACCAGTTAAAAATGTATCAACTATATCTAATGCAAGTCCTGGCCCAACTACTCTTTCACCCATAGCTAGTATATTTGCATCATTATGTTCTCTTGTTGCATGTGCACTAAATGTATCATTACATAATGCTGCCCTTATTCCTGGAACCTTATTAGCTGAAATACTTATACCTATACCAGTTCCACAAATTAAAATTCCAAAATCATATTTTTTTGCACTTACTTCTTCAGCAACCTTTAATGCATAATCTGGATAATCACAAGATTCTGTTGAATATGTGCCAAAATCTTTTAATTCATATCCTCTCTCTTGTAAATGCCTTATTATAGCATTTTTTAAGTTTATACCACCATGGTCACTTCCTAATGCTATTTTCATAAAAACACCTCCCATTTTATAACTTTCTCTTTTCCATAAAAAAGAAGATAGTGGTATTACTAAAAAATTTATGTTTTTTAGTAACACTAATATCTTCTTCTAGTTTTTGGATCAAAAGAGAAATAGAACTTTTAAAAATTTTAAAAGTTTTATTATATATTTTAAAATCCATATTTAAAGGATTTATTATATCTTTTTTTTGTCCACAATATTCATTTAACATTTCAAAAAAATCATTAGAGATAAATAAATGAGGATCATTATTTAAAATAGGAACTTTTATAGAATTTTTAGAGTCAATATCACTAAGCAACGTTAATTTTTTATTTAAAGTTGCCTTTAATTTTTTATTTACATTAATAACCTTGCCCTTATAACATCCATAGATGTTATTTAAACACGTAAAAAGATCCTTCATAACTCTCCTCCATATTATTTTTATTAAACTTCTTCAATATTAAATCCTGCTGATTTTTTCAACCTATTCATAATAGCAATTCCTACTCCTCGTTCTTCAATAGACTCTGATAAAATAACATCTACATCTAATTCATCAAACTCTCTTAAAACTCTAAATAGATTATGTGCTATATCTTCTATGCTATTCCTACTTCCCATAGATATAACTACGGCATTAACATTATATTGTTCTTTTGTTTCTTCCGTAGCTATAATTCCAACTCGTTTATTATCATCTATATAATTTTGCACTAAACTATTAATTTTTTCAATAGTTTTTTTCAAATTTCCTTTAATTATTTTTACCGGTGCTTTTGGTGCATAGTGTCTATACTTCATTCCTGGTGCTTTAGGCTTAAAATCGCCTTCAACTTTTTTTAGAATTTGGGGATCAATATAAACATTTTCATCTACAGCTTTTAACATTTCTAAAGTAATTCCACCTGGTCTAAGAACACATAATGTGTCAGATGTACAGTCTACAATTGTTGATTCTACTCCAACATCACAACTTCCTCCCCCTAATATATAAGGAATTTTTCCCTCTAAATCTTCTATACAATGTTCTACCTCTGTAGGACTAGGTCTACCAGATATATTAGCCGATGGTGCTGCTATAGTAGTGCCAGACTTTTTTATAAGTTCTAATGCAATAGGATTATCAGGCATTCTAATTCCAACGGTAGGCAGTTTTGCACTAGTGTTTTCTGGTATGATATCACTTTTATTAAGTATTAACGTTAATGGTCCTGGCCAATACTTTTCCATAAGTTTTTTAGCTTTTTCTGGAACTTCCTTAACATATTTTTCTATATTAAAATCTGCAACATGTATTATTAGGGGATTATCTTGTGGTCGTCCCTTAGCTTCAAATATTTTATTAACCGCTTCGCTATTTAAAGCATCTGCACCTAACCCATATACAGTCTCCGTTGGGAAAGCTACTACCTCTCCATTCCTTATACATTCTGCTGCTTCTTCAATTATTTCTTCATCTATATGATTTTGTTTAAGTATAGTTATTTTTGTTTTCATAAGATCATCTCCATGTTATATAAAACTACATAAATTTTATCATTAATCCTCCAAATATGCTACCTAGTATCATACCTAAAGTACATATTTGTATTCCGCATAATTTTTTTGATTCTGGCAACATTTCAACTAGAACTACATAAAGCATAATCCCTGCAGCCACTGACAAACTTGCCCCTATAGTTACCGGTGAAATACGTCCAATATATATTGCAATTAATGCACCAAAAAATGCTGGCAATGCGGTCAATAAAGTGTATACTAAAATTTTAACCTTATTAACTTTAGAATAATTTAATGGTGCTGCTACTACAATTCCTTCTGGAATATCATGAATAGCAATTAAAACGCTCATTTTAAATCCTAAATTTCCTTTAGTCATAAATCCAAAGCCCATGACAAGTCCTTCAGGAAAGTTATGTAACATAATTCCTAGTGCAACCAAAAAAGCCATCTTTATATGAGTGTTGTTATCATGCGATGCACTAAAATAATTAATAATTAGTATAATAAAAATTCCTATTAGAGAAAACATGAAAAAATTTGTAATTCCATTTTCCTCTATGGCCTCTGGTATAAGTTCAAATATAGAAATAATTAACATCAGTCCTGCTGCAAAACTTAAAGTTAAACCTAAAAGTTTTTCTGAAGGATTTTTTACACTAACACCAATTAAAGCCCCAATCATCGTACCCATAAGAGACATACACAAACAAAACAACGTAACATATAAAATACTATTATTCAAGACAATACCTCCATTTCATAAATAAATTCTCTTATAAATTTATTTCATAAAATGAAGGTATATTACTTATATTAACTTAATTCTTCTCTATATTTTTTTATATTACTTATAGACTCTTCAGAATAAAATGCATTAAAACAACTTCTATATAATTCATTTAAAAGAAAATATTTTTTATATTTTCCATTAGTAACAATAACATAATAATAATTATAATTAGGCTTAAGCTGATATAAATTATAATAATAGGTTGCAGCATACGGATGTTTTTTTAAAAAACTTTTTCCTATCTTCTTCAATCCCCTATTATTCCTTTTTGACTTAATAATCAAAATTATATTATTCTCCATTTTTTCTTCTATATGTACAAAAACTACATCTTCACAATTAAAAGATACTTTACTTTCAAAAATCCCATTTTTAATATCAAATTTTTTTAACTTATTTTCATATATTAGATTTTCTTCATCAATTCTATTTAATATAGCAAATAATACTATGGCATCCGAAAGCCCTACATATATATATATATAATAATTATATATCTTGCCGAAAATTACAACACATGGAAACAGCATAAAAATAAAGCCCATTAAAAAAAGAAAAGTTTTAAAATTTTTTTTCTGTTTTTTAATGGCTTTATTTAACTTCATACAATCACCCTTAATATAATTTTCTAACCAATAATTATTTAATTATTAAAAATTTGTATTACCCATAGCCTGCATTTTCTTTGATTGCTCTTCGGTAATCAATGCCTCTATTACTTCTTCTATATCTCCATTTAAGAAACTTTCTAATTTATATAATGTAAGTCCTATTCTATGATCTGTTACTCTTCCTTGAGGATAATTATAAGTTCTAATTCTTTCACTTCTATCCCCTGTTCCAACTTGGCTTTTTCTATCATCTGCTATACCTTTATTTCTTTCAGCTTCAGCTATTTCAAATAATCTAGCTCTTAAAACCTTTAAAGCTTTTTCCTTATTTTTAAGCTGCGATTTTTCATCTTGACAAGAAACAACTAATCCTGTTGGTATATGAGTCATTCTTACAGCTGAATCTGTAGTATTAACGCACTGACCACCATTTCCTGATGCTCTAAATACATCTATCTTTAAATCATTTGGATTTATTTCAACTTCAACATCATCAACTTCTGGTAAAACTGCTACTGTTGCAGTTGATGTATGTATTCTTCCACTTGATTCAGTATCAGGTACCCTTTGAACTCTGTGAACACCACTTTCATACTTAAACTTACTATAAGCACCATTACCTTTAATCATAAATACGACTTCTTTAAACCCACCGATATCAGTTTCATTACTACTCATTATTTCATGTTTCCAGCCATTCTTTTCTGCATATTTAATATACATTCTAAAAAGATTCGCGGCAAATAAAGCAGCCTCTTCTCCACCTGCTCCACCTCTGATTTCAATAAATACGTTTTTAGAATCATTAGGATCCTTAGGTAACATTAATATTTTTAATTCTTCTTCAGTTTGATCTTTTTCTTCTGTAAGGGATTTGATATCTTCTTGAATCATATCCTTCATATCTCTATCAATTTCTTCTTTTAAAAGTTCTTTATTCTCTTCAATTTGTTCAAGCGCTTTTTTATATTGTCTATATTTTATAACAAGTTCTTCAAGTTCAGCATGTTCTTTACATAACTTTTGCCATTCTTTTTGATTTTGCATAATAGATGGATCACTAATTTTTATAGACAATTCATCATATTTATTCTCCAAGAAATTCAATCTATCTAACATTCTATATCACTCCGTAATTATAATTTAACATTATATTATTATATCATAAAGATTTATCATTAACAATAAAACCATTTATTCTATTGATTTTGACCTATAACAACTCTATCTAAACCACTAAAATCTTTTAATACCTCTATTTTATTAAAACCCTCTTCACCTAAAAGTTTACTTACACTTTCACCTTGATCATATCCTATTTCAAACCCAATATAAGCTCTTTTTTCTAATACTAATTTGCTTTGTTTTGTAATTTTTCTATAAAAGTCCAATCCATCTTCTCCACCACATAATGCAATAAATGGTTCAAAATCCTTTACATCCTTCATTAATTTATTTACTTCTTCTTTAGCTATATATGGGGGGTTTGAAAGTAAAAGTTCAAACTTCTTAGTTTCTCTAATAGGCCTTTCCAGTAAATCACTATATTTAACCTGTGCATTTTTTAATTGTAATCTTTTTATATTTTCTTCTGTAACTTCTAAAGCATCCCTAGAAATATCGTACAGCTCAACTTTACACTGCTCATTATTTTTAGCCACTGTAAGTCCTATAGCACCACTTCCACAACATAAATCACATACTTTTGTTATTTTTTCTTTTTCTATTAAATTTAATGCCCACTCAACTAATATTTCTGTATCTGGTCTTGGTATTAAAACCCCTTCTCTAACATAAAAAGGTATACCCATAAACTCACATTGCTCTAAAATATATTTTATTGGCATTCTTTGTTTTCTAAGTTCAACTAATTTAAAGAATTCATTCTTTTCTTTCTCTGTTAGTTTATAATCTCTATTCATTATTAAAAACATTTTATCTTTATTTAACACTTTACACATTAGTAACTGAACATCTAACATATATGAATCTATATTTTCTGATTTTAATAAATCATATGCATATTTTAAACAGTATCCTAAATTCAACTGGGCCTACCCCCTTTCAATTAAAATAATAGCTTTTTAAACAACTGAAAGCTACTTTTCTTCAGTATCATTAACTTCTTCAATACCTTCCGCAAACTTCAATGCTTTTATAGCTACCTCTATTTGTTTTTCATCCGGTTCTTCTGTAGTAATTCTTTGAAGTAATAATCCTGGATAAGCAAAAAATCTACTTAAAAATCCATCACTTTTCCCCATCCATTTTATTGCTTCATAAGACACTCCCAAAACAGCAGGTAGTAATAATAATCTGTATAATATTCTTTGCCATAATGATTCCCATCCTACCACTGAAAAAATTAAAATACTAATTATCATAACAAGAAATAAAAAATTAGTTCCACATCTTGGGTGAAATCTCTCAAATTTTTTAACATTTTCTACTGTTAATTCCGCTTCTGCTTCATAGCAAAAGATTGTTTTATGTTCCGCACCATGATATTGAAATACCCTTTTTATATCGCCCATTTTACTTACAACAAAAATATATATAACTAAAATTAAAACCCTAAATAGTCCTTCTAAAATATTTAAAGCAAACTTATTCTTAACAATGTTCCTCAATAATCCTGAAACAAATGTAGGCATTACAAAAAACAACATAAATGAAAATACTAAAGAAAGAATTAAAGATATTCCCACAAGTATATCTGTACCTTTTTCTTTAAAAGTTTCCTTAAACCATTTATCAAACTTTCCTTCTTCTTCCTCATCTTCAAAAAAACTAGCTGAATAATTTAGTATATTAATTCCTATAATTAAAGAATCAATAAAACTCACTATTCCTCTAATTATAGGAACAGAAAAAAGTTTATTTTTCTTACTTAGTGGAACTATTTCTTCAGATTTTACACTTATTTCCCCATTTTCTTTTCTTATAGCAGTAGCCATTTTCTTACTTCCACGCATCATGACGCCTTCAATAACCGCCTGACCACCTACATTCTTATATTTTCCCATAATTACACCTCGAAAAAATTATTTTTCTGGTTCTATATAACACTCAATACATCTAGCCTCATAACTTTCCTTGGCCCCAATTAACACTACATTTTCATTATATTTAGCAGGAATTCCATTAATTAACCTTTGAGTTCTAGTTGCAGGATTACCACAACATACACAAATAGCACTTACTTTCTGAACATATTCTGCTATAGCCATTAATTGTGGAACTACTCCAAAAGGTTCCCCTCTAAAATCCATGTCTAATCCTGCGCAAATGACTCTTTTATTTTTACTTGTTAATTCTCTTATAACCATTATAATATCTTGGTCAAAAAATTGAATTTCATCTATAGCAACTACCTTAGTATTTTCTTGAGTAAATTTTAAAATTTCATCTGCACTTGAAACTGATTTTCCCTCTATAGCTTCTCCACAATGAGATACAACATTTTCTTTATCATATCTATCATCAATACTAGGCTTAAAAACTTGAACTTTTTGTTTAGCTATATTAGCCCTTCTAACTCTTCTAATAAGTTCCTCAGACTTTCCACTATACATAGGGCCTACTATGATTTCAAGCCAACCATGATTTCTCAATATGTCCATCAACTTTCCTCCTAAACTTATGTCTTGTTTTTTATAATTTACTTTATAATTTTATCAGATACACAAAAAATTATAAATAGTAAAACCTAATATTGACTTAAATATGTTGACATGTTACAATTTAATAGTTGAAGACGGGTATACAATATTTTGTTTAAAGAAGAGGTGAATATGTAATGAAAAAGAACTTACATCCAGAATATCATAATGATGCAGTAGTTAAATGTGCATGTGGTAACACTTTCACAACTGGTTCAGTTAAACCTGAATTAAAAATTGAAATTTGTTCAAAATGCCACCCATTCTTTACTGGAAAACAAAAGGTTGTAGACCAAGGTGGTAGAATTGATAAATTCATGAAAAAATTCAATATTAACATTGAAGAATAATTTTTTAAGAAGGATATCTATTTATCCTTCTTTTTTTATATCTAAACAAATGAAGATTAGTTACTATAACTAATCTTCATTTTTAATATCTTATATTTCGTTTTTATTTTTACCTTCTTTATTAATAATTTCGGCATTTTTATGTAAAACACTTACAAGTTCATTGTTATTCTTAGTTTTTCCTAATAATCCAATTAACTTTTCCGTAATCACTTGAGCATTTCCTTCTTTATACATATTTCTTCTTATATTAAATGCAACTTCTAACTCTTCCCTACTTAAAAGTAAATCTTCTCTTCTCGTTCCTGATTTATAAACATCTATTGCTGGGAATATTCTTCTTTCCTGAAGTTTTCTATCTAAATGTACTTCCATATTTCCGGTACCCTTAAATTCTTCAAAAATCATATCATCCATACGACTTCCAGTATCCACTAATACTGTAGCTAAAATAGTTAAACTAGCCCCATTTTTTATATTTCTAGCCGCACCAAAAAACTTTTTAGGCTTTATTAGAGCTCCTGGATCTAGTCCACCTGAAAGAGTTCTACCTGTTGGCTCTATAACTAAGTTATTAGCTCTTGTAAGTCTTGTTAAACTGTCCATTAGTATAACAACATCTTGACCTTGTTCCACCATTCTCTTAGCTCTTTCTAAAACCATATCTGCAACTTTAATATGATGTGAAGGTTCCTCATCAAAAGTTGAATATATTACTTCACCATTTATTTTTTCTTGCATTTCTGTAACTTCTTCTGGTCTTTCATCTATTAATAAAACTATTAACTTTACATTAGAATGATTTTTAGTAATACTATTAGCTATTTTTTGCAATAATGTTGTTTTACCAGCTTTAGGGGGTGCCACTATTAATCCTCTTTGTCCTTTTCCTATTGGACATATTATATCCATAAGTCTAGATGCTGTATCTTCTTTAGAAGTTTCTAAAAACAATCTTTGTTCTGGATATATAGGGATAAGTTTTTCAAAAGGTTCTCTACCAATTGCCTTTTCTGGCGACTCTCCATTAATACTTTCTACATAAAGTAATGCTCTAAACTTTTCACCTTCTTTTGGAATTCTAACTTTTCCTTTAACCTCATCACCTGTTTTTAAATTAAACTTTCTTATTTGAGAAGGTGAAACATAAATATCCTCCGAACAAGTTAAATAATTATTACCTCTTAAAAAACCAAAGTTATTATTATCAATTAATTCTAATACACCTTTGGCACTATTTGAATCATGTATCATTTCCTTTAATTTTTCTTTCTTATGCTCTGGTTTGTACTCTGATTCTCTTCTCTCAAAATCCGAATTTTTATCACTACATTTATTTTCTTTATTAATCACATTATTTTTATAAATAACTTTATTTTCTTGTATTTCATCTTCATCTTTACAAGTTTTTTGTGAAATTTTTTCTTTTAATATAACCCCATTCTTTTCTATAAACATTGTGGAATTATTTCTTATTTCATCAATTAGTTCTGCTTTTCTAAACTTAGATATATTTTTTATTTCTAACTTTTTAGCTATTTCTCTTAATTCATTTAAATTTTTATTGGATAAATCCATATAAGCCACCTATATACACCTAGTATATATAATAAATATAAAAATTTACTAGATGCCTCCTCCCTTCTAATCTACTTTATAATATTTCTTAATCACAACACCTTTATAAAACTTATGATTCTGTAAATTAAATGTTTTAATTGAAAATTTCGCATACAACAAATAATATATTTTGTCGTATTTTTATTTACTTTTTGATTGCCTATTAATTAATAATTTGGGAATAAATTTAGATATAAAACTTTATTCAGAAATGCTTTGCTTTTTAATTATATCCTATAACCACTATTTTAATTCAAAGATGTTAAAAAAACAACAAAAATATGAGTAAACTATATTACTCATATTTTTATAGAATAACATTAATTTTATAATTGACATAATTGTGTGGATATATCATTTTTTCAACTTCTTCCTTTTTACCTAGGACAACTAAGGGAATACCTAGTTTTTCACACCCTAAAACAATCAGATCTTTTTTTACTATTTCCTTTATACTATATATATATATATGTTCTTTTTCACATAAATGGCAACATACTTTAAATTCTAATGCATTATTTTTAATTTTATTTATACTTATGTTTCCTTCATCTATATACTGTAAATTAAATAGATTTAAATTGTATATAGTATAATTATTATCTAATTTTTTAAGGGCTATTGTAACATTCGAATTTAACTCCATAGCTTCACACTCCACTAGCCTTTCTATTAATTTATATTATTCTATAACTTTATCTTTATCCCTTTAAAAATTATCCTATTTTTTTTATATGATTTAAAACCTCAAAATATCCTTCTCTAAATTGGTGATTTACAAAAAATTTTTCTTCTGCTATTTTACTTTTATTTTCTACATTTTTTAAGTTAAAATCTTTCATCAACCTTTCTTCATCTAAACAATTATATTTCTTTAATAGTAAAAATAATAAATATTCACATTCTTCTTCTTCTAAAACATTCATTAATTCCTTCTTTGATACCCCCTTAGCCTTACAAAGAATATTTATAATATTTTCATATTTTCTTTCACAAAACACACTTAAATTCCTCCTTAAACTTTATTTATAATTATTGACAACTTATTGTTTTTTATAAACAAATTAAAGGATAACTAACTAAAAAAAGATGGCATTTTATATTTAGCCATCTTTCTCTCATTATTAAAACTATGATATTGCTTTAATTTTTACATTAATTTCTGTAGATAAACTTTGTCCTTCACCTAAATTCAGATTATAGTTTGCATAAACAAGACCACCATCATCATTAACATCTACTTTTACATCTAAAATATCCATAGAAAGTCCCAAAGCTCCTTGAGGTGTGCTATATAATATATGATCTTTAAATTCATTTTTGAATACCATTTTAGCATCTATAGTGCCTTTTCTAATTATGGTAAATTCGTCCTGTCCTATCTTTAAAATTGTAGTAGTACCCTCCATACCAGAAAGCTCACTTTCTTCATATACAGCATAATACTTTTGACCCTTTTTGTAATATTTCCCTGGGGTAACTACTTCAATAATATCATCATCATTTCCCTTTTGTTTACTCACAACAGATATTATTGCCTTCTTATCCATTTGAACTCCCCTTACTTTATATCATATACTTTTCTAATTCTTGTTCTGTAGCACTTACTGTTTCAATTACATTACTTAAATTTGATCCAAAATCACCATATTTAATAGTAACTTTATCCTCATCTTTACCTTTACAATATCTCACTGTTATTTTAGCAGCTATTTCCAAATCTTCATTGGTGTATTCACCGATTATAGCAACTGAAGAACCATTAAAATCTTTTGCTAACATATAAATATCCTCTTTAGTTAAAAGATCTTTTAAAATCTCTCCTTCTTCTTGCATTCTAGTGGAAATAACCTTACACTTATCACTTGTTCTAAAATGTCTTCCTATTTTTAATAGGTCTATCTCCCTATTCTCAATATTCTCTTTATGATCTATTAAATCTTTCAATCTTTTAGAAAAATTAGGCTCTGTAAGTTTACATCCTCCTGCTGGAGATGGATAATCTACAATCCCCCATTTTTCCGCAAGTTCCATTTGCACTTTTCTATTTCTTCCACTTATCTTTAAAAGTTTATTTCTATCTACTAATCCCTCTGTCTCCATTTCAGTAGGATCCAAATTCAAAGCACATAATGGTCTTAATATTTTATTTCCTATACCTGATTCTTTCTTAACTAGATTTAAAGCACCTTTGTTCTGAGACATAGGTCTTTGATTTAATACTTCTCCAGTTATAATAAAATCTGCATTAAACTTTTCTAGAAGTTCACCACTATACTTCATCATCATAGCATGACAATCTATGCACGGGTTCATATTTTTTCCATGACCATGTTTAGGATTCTTGACCACTTCAAAATGCTCTTTTGAAAAATCTACTACTTCAAGGGGAATATCTATTTGTTTAGTCATTCTTTTAGCATTTTCTTCATTAAAGAAAAATGATCTAAAACAAATTCCTATAACCTCTATTCCTTGATCTTTTATAAGTTTCGCCGCTAAAATACTGTCTAAGCCTCCTGAAACCATGGCTAAAGCTCTTGTCATATTATCTTTCCTTTCTGTTTTATCCATTTTTTCTTATAATGGCAAATTCAATTAATTTAGTAATTAACTCTGTGTAAGGTATTCCTGTTTTCTCCCACATTTTTGGATACATGCTAATGCTCGTAAATCCTGGAATTGTATTCACCTCATTTAAATAAACTTCTCCTTCTTCCTTAGTAACTAAGAAGTCTACTCTAGCCATACCTGCACAATCTAGTGCCTTGTATACCTGTACTGCTATTTCTCTAATATTTTCTAATTCTTCATCAGATAAAGCTGCAGGAATTAATAACTTAGAAGCTGCATTTTCATATTTTGCTTCATAATCATAGAATTCTTTAGCTGGAATGATTTCTCCTGGTATAGATGCTTTTGGTTCATCATTTCCTAGAACAGCAACTTCTACCTCTCTTACATTCAAAGCTTCTTCAACAAGAATTTTTCTATCATATTTTAAGGCTTCTTCTAATCCCTCAAGAAGTTCTTCTCTATTGTGAGCCTTAGTTATTCCAACAGAAGATCCACTATTAGATGGTTTTATAAATAAATCATATCCTAATTTATTTTCTATTGTATTAATAAGCTCTTCTTTATTATTGTTATATCCAAACTCCGTAACCACTACATAATCTGCTTGTTTTATTCCAAATCTCTCAAGAACATATTTTGTATATACTTTATCCATACATACAGCCGAAGACATTACTCCAGGTCCAACACAAGGAAGATTTAAAAGCTTACAAAGTCCTTGAATTGTTCCATCTTCACCATATAAACCATGAAGTACAGGGAATACTACATCAACCTCTTTATTAAAAAGAATTTTTTCTCCTTCTGGTTTTTTGTAAAATTCATCTTCTTCCCATTTTCCACTCTCTATATTATCTATTTCACCTGTATATTCAAACCATTTTCCATCCTTATTTATTCCTATTGGATAAACATCAAATTTTTGTTGATTTATGTTTCTTAAAACTGATGAGGCAGATACTCTTGAAACTTCATGTTCAGTTGATTGTCCTCCAAATAAAATAGCTACTTTAGTCTTCATATTACCTCTCCTTTAACATAACTACTATATTATAATTATTCTAAAATAAAATTTTTGCAACAAAATAACTTAATTTCACATTTCTTATATTATCAAAATTGTTTATTTCTCAAAATTAATAACTCTTTTATTTTTTTATTGCAATAATATATATTATATATTTACAGAGATAATTTTAAAAGTCCTCATAGCAATTTATTAAAATATTTTTTAGCCTCTAAATTGTTAATTTTCCATTAGGAGTATTTATAATCTCAACTATTCTCTCTTCATAACCAGTTTTAGCATTAATATATATTATAAATTGTCTCCCTTTATATTCCCCAATATATTCATAACAAAGCACTTCTTTATTATTTTCTGTGGGAATTACTGCTAAGGAAACTCTTTTTAAATCAATTCTTTTACTTACCTTGTGTTTTCCTTCCTCTGATGTAATTTTAACTGTTGGTATATTTCTTTCATTAACGTGTGCAATTAAGTATTTATCCGCTTCTACTCCCGTAATTTGTCCGTCTACTAAAGATATTTTTAACTTAATTTGATCAGGATACATAATTATGTTATCTTTTTTAGCTACATAACTGATTAAAATTTCTTTATCATATGTAAGCGTATATGTAGATTTCATATTACTATACCCCATATTCTGCAATTTTTTTATTCCTATTTCATTGGCCTTTTCAGCTGATATTTGTTTCTTATCTGGCTTTTTATTATAAAGAAGATATACTAAATGTCCTCCATTTTTACTAACCTCTGCGACTATACTTTCACCTTGTTTTTCATTTTTTAATTCTACATTATATTTATAGGAAGGTATTTTACTTGGAACCTTCTTATCCTTAGCTTCATTTACCTGTTCTATTTTTTTTATATTTTCTTTTCCATATAACTTGATAATTGCTTCTTTTCCTTGTTCACTAGAAACTATCTTTTGTGAAAGTATTCTTGGCTTTATAGCTAAGGTATTATCTGAAAATGGACCATCATAAATTAAAACTGGATATTCATTAACTTGTTTTTGAATTACATCAAATCTATTTTCTACACTCTTATCTTTAACTTCATTACTTGCTAACATTTCCGATGTTTTTTTTCTAATATCTGCCCATTTAACTTTTCCCTTTGTAGTATCATTTAAAACATTGTTTAGTTCTGTTTCAAGTGAATATGCTTGCATTTCTAAATCATCTATAGTAGAAATTTCTTTATCAGTTAAAGGTTCTTTTTTAGTTTCTCTTTTACTTAAAGTATAGCAAAAATCTCCTACTTGATTTAAAAATTTACTAGTGTGCGATATAGTTCGTTGTGAAATTGGAAGTGAGTGTAAATTTTCTTCAGCCATAGATGAATATCTAAAAATCTCATCAAATATAACTATTCCTTGTTCTTTTGATCCTATAATAGGAACCTTGCTTAAATTACTTCTAATATTTTCTACATTACTAGAAAGATTATATAAATTTTTACTATATTGTGATTGAAGATAATTTTTATAATCTGTTCTTTCTAAAGTCATTAAAACAATATAACTTGATGAATACACTATAATCATAGCAGCAATAAGAGTATAGATTATTCTACCTTTTTCTTTCTTCATAATTATTCTCCTCTCATGTTTATAAATTTCTTTATCTTTTTATCTAGTTTATTTAATTTTATTATGTGCATACTACTTGCATTAAATACTAATTTCTTTTTTCTTCTTATAAAAGAAATTAAAACAAAAACAGGTATTATTCTTGTATATCCAAGTTAATACCTGTTCTCTCTTTTATTTATTTAATAATTCTAAAACTTTAAATTTAACTTTTACATTAGACTTTTTATTATTAATAAAATTATATTCTTTATCATCTAAAACTGTCTTCATTTCATTTTCTGCTTTTTTTTCATCTACTTCTACTTTAGTTACATCTGCAAAACATAAAGGTGGAAACATTATACACCACCAATTATGGCCTTCTCCTGTGCCTATAACTATTCTATATGCCTCATAATTACCTTGTGGTAATGTTATATTTCCATAAGTTTTAACTGGAAAATTTTCTCTTCCTAATGTTGTTTTCACACTATATTTATACCCTAAATCTTTTATAGTTTCATTACATATATTTATTATTGTATCATTATTTTCTTTCATTATCTTTCTTGATTCATCTATATTTTTACATTCCTTCAATTTTGGTGATATATATTCTAAAACCTTGTCTCTTACCTTTAACTTTAAACTTTGATCATCTTCTGTATCACTATTAGCTATTACATGAAATCTAATTATTTTAGAAGATATATCTTCTAGTGTATTATTATCCCCTTCAGCAGAAACCTGTTTAGAATTATAAAATATACCACATAAGAATAAGCCAATTGTTATAAATATAATTAATCTTTTCATTTTCTTTCCCCCATAAAATCATTTATTAATTATTAACTTATTCATATTGTATCCATTATTTGTAATTTTAATCATGATGTAATACCAGTTCTTCTAATTTTCGTATAAACATTTACATTTATTTTGGCTTTTTTAAATACATCTTCCCAATTACTCTTTATTTTTTTATATTTATAAGGATGAAATTTTTCTAGGTATTCTTTTATTTTTAACGGATCCACAGAATATTTTTCTTGGAATATTTGTATTATTTTTTCACATTCCTCACTTAAAGAATTATTAAAACTTGTTTCATACTCTTGTATTAGTTTAGATTGTAATACATTTTTTTGTATGGTAAATCCACTTATAGCACCTTCTACTCTTATATTAATATTTAGCTCAAGATTATCTTTATCTAACTTTTTAAGATCAAATTTTCTTTGTACACCTTCAATTACATAATCAACAGGATGACCGTCTCTATAAAGCACCTTATTTCCACCCTTAGCTTTTCCTCTTAAAATTTCTAAATTTGAAGTTTCTATGGAATTTAAAACTCCTAGCATTTTATAGTTTTTTATAACGGCGGTTCCATACAAAGTAAGCTCATTTTTATCTTTATCCATTTCAACATAAGGTACAATAGCATTTCCATTTTCACCTATTAAAGAAATAAATTCATTCAAAGTCATAGGAAGAACGCTAGAATTTCTATCATTATTTTCCATTATACCACTTATATATGTTTGAAAGTTTTTCTCCATTTCAGGTTTAAAGCTTTGAAATTTCTCGGCATTTCCTTTAGTTATAACTATCTTCATCATTCTATTAATATCTGCATTTCTACTAAAATAATCCATAATCTCTTTTACAACATCTGGATACTGCAACACAGTATCACTTAAAATTAAAATTTTTGTATGACCTAAATGTATATTTCTACTGCTTTTTTTAGTGGCCTCTGATAGAGAGTCCTCCATTGAGTATGCCTCAGTAGAAATTTTTTTTTCTGATGCCGTAGCACCCTTAGTTGGTCCTAGTTCACTGATATCTGGATATCCATAAGTTACATTTAATCTTTTAGCCATTGATTCTTCAAATGGTTCATCTTTTTTAATTTTTTTAAGTTTTTTTCCTTGATTTATATCATCACCGGTATCTATTGCTATAGTAGAAATAAATGCTCTTCTATCTATCTCTACTCTATCCCAACATCCTGTAAAAACAAAGGGAATAATCAAAACTAAAAATAAACTTATAATTTTAGCTCTCATGTCTTACTTCACCCCTTTGCCTTATTTTACTAACTGCATATATAATTAAAGGTAAAATTATTATTAAAACACTTGATATTTTATACAAAAACATTGATTTCACTTCATAGACTTGTGCTATATTTTCAGGAATTAATGCTATGAAATAAAATAAAGGAGTTACAATTAAAGATCCCAACTTCACATCTAAAAAATTAAATGCTTTTCCTGTTATTTCTGCTGAGAAAAAATACATATTTATAAAATTAGTGAAGAAAAATAAAATCCAAAATACCATTACTACCCCATCCCATCTTTCTATAAATGCCTCTGGGATGTCTATAGATTTAATCATTGTAATTGTTGGCCATAATAAATTTTGAACTTCTTTTTTAGTAAAAATACCTAAAGAAAATATAGTAACTACTATATAACATATACAAATAAAAATAATCGCTTTAGAAAACGTCTTTTTTAATCTATCTCTATTTTTAGCATAAGGTATTATTAAATAAGCTATATTAATCCCTATAAATGCAAATACTGATCTTAAACTTCCTTGTATATATTGCATAGGTTTATTATTAAAAACAGGAAGTACATTTGTTAAATCTATATTATTTATTGTTAATAATAAACTTAATCCTAGTGGAATTACTACACACCAAAAAACTACTTCATTAAACTTTATTATTGAGCTAATACCTCCTCTAACTACAGAGCTTCCAACTAAAATTAATAAAAGTATTATTAGTTCAGTTGGGGTTTTTTCTAATAAATACATTTTTATTACTTCTGCAAATATTCTTAACCCAATAGCAGAAAATATTATGTTATATATTGCAAAAATTAAAGCTATAATTTTTCCTAAAAATTTCCCAAAATTACTTTCAAGTAAATTATTAAATCCTCTAAATTCATTTATTTTCACAGTCTTATATATAATTACTAAAATATAATACGCTATTATTCCAGCTAAAATTGTAGCTATCCATCCTTCTGTATTTAAAATTTTTGTTACACTTCTAGGATAAGAAAATATATTAATTCCTAATACGGTAATAATTAACGTTACGAAAATCCCATAATCTTCAATCCTTATTTTTTCTTTCATAGTTTCTTCTTACTACTAAAAGTAAGTTACCTCACCTCTTTTTCTTCTGTAAAATAAAAATTATTTTTGTCTTATTTTATCCTTTGTATGCATGTATTCAGGTCTTTCCTTTAAAAATTTAATTGGTAGTCTAAGAAATAAATCTTTAAAATCTTTAAAATTAGGACTAACCAATGGTGCTAAATATGGAATTGAAAAACTTTTTAATTTTATAAGGTGAATTAAAACTAAAATTAATCCTAGCATTATTCCATATAATCCAAATATAGAGGATAAAATTATAAGAAAAAATCTAATAAACCTAAAGGCTGAAGTAATTTCATAATTAGGAGTTATAAATGTAGTAATAGCTGTTAATCCAACTATAATAATCATAATAGGACTTACTATACCTGCTCCAACTGCTGCCTGACCTATTATTAATCCACCTACAATTCCTATTGTAGCTCCTATAGGCTTAGGTAGCCTCGCTATTGCCTCTATAAGAAGTGATAAACTTATTTCCATAATAATAACTTCCATAAATGCCGGGAAAGGTACTCCCTCTCTAGATGCTGCTATGGAATAGGCTAATTTTGTAGGTATTATAGATGTTTGAAAAGAAGTTACAGCTATATAGAGCGCTGGTAAAAGCAATGTAATAAAAATAGAAATAAATCTAAGCATTCTAAGAACAGAACCTTCCATCCATCTTTGATAATAATCATCTGGAGATTGAAACATATTAGCCATTGTTGCTGGTATAATAATAGCAAACGGAGAGTTATCCACCAATATAGCTATTCTTCCTTCATAAATAGCCGCTGCTACCACATCCGGTCTTTCAGTACTTTGTATTTGTGGAAATGGAGAATATTTATTATCCTCAATATATTCACTAATATAAGCACTATCCAAAACTGCATCTATATTTATATCTTTCATTCTAGTTTGTAACTCTTTTAAGGCTTCCTTATTTACAATATCCTCAATATATATAATTGCCATATCAGTTTTAGATCTTACTCCTACAGTTTTAGGTTCTATTTTAAGTCTTGTATCTCTAACTCTCCTTCTAATTAAAGCTGTATTAAATCTAATAGTTTCAACAAAGCCTTCTCTAGCACCTCTTATTACAGTTTCTCCAGAAGGTTCTGAAACTCCCCTTGCTGGCCAAGAACGGGTAGCTATAACATATGCAACTTTTAGCCCATCTACAAACATTAAAGTATCACCTGAAAGCATACTTTGAACACCTTGAGCCATTTTATCTACTTCTTTAATATCCGAAACTTCAATAATTCTATCTTTAAGTTCTCGTGCATTTTTTATTTCTTTTAAACATTGCATCATAGGTTCTATTACATATTTGTCTAAAAGCAATTTATCAGCCATTCCATCTATGTATACTAAAACAGCTTTTTTATTTTGTATAAAATATTCTCTAAAAACTATATCTGAATTTCCCTGTAATAATTTTTTTAAATAATTTAAATTTTCATCGGCTTTTTCTCTTATTTGTTCTTTGATTTCTTCCTTCAAATCCTCACTTCCTTTTGTACTTACTTCTATAAAATAGTTTTAATTATAAATAACACAATAGATATACCAAGTATAAAATACCCTAAAATCTTAGATTGATTACATTCTTTATCTCTTCCCTGCTTTTGAAACTCTTTTGAATCAAATTTAATAGCTACAAAACTTATAACTATCATTAATATAAGAAAATACTTATCAAATAAATCTATATATTTCATTTAAATTCTCCTTAAACAAAAAAACTATCTAAGTGTTTAATTACTTAAATAGTTTTCGCTAATATTTATTAAATTATTCAAATGTATTAAATAGTCCTAGTTATAAAAACTTCTGTGTAATTTTCCTTAAAATATTCATAAGCTCTTTGTGCTTTTAACATATCATCAAATATTCCGAATACCGTAGGACCACTTCCACTCATTAAGGTTCCTATAGCTCCATTACTTAACATCTCTTTTTTTATACTACCTATAGCTGGATAAGAACCTATAGTTACATTTTCTAGTACATTTTTCATGCTATCCGCCACAAATCTTAAATTTCTATTATCCATGGCTTCTATAATTCCTTCCGTATTAGGATGTTTAAATATTTTATTTATATCTAAAGCTTTATACACCTCTTTAGTTGAAACCCCAAAATTAGGTTTTATTAAGACCATTATTACATTCTTAAAAGGTCTTAAAGTAGTTATTTTTTCTCCTATTCCTTCGCATAAAGCCGTACCACCTTGAATGCAATAAGGTATATCCGCTCCTATAGACAGTCCTAATTCCATTAATTCATTTTTCATAATATCAACTTTATTAAATAAATATTTCATTCCTCTTAAAACTGTTGCGGCATCAGAACTTCCACCTGCTAGCCCTGCAGCTACAGGAATATTTTTCTGGATTTTTATATCAACACCATCTTTTATATTATACTTTTCCATAAAAATTTTCGCTGCTTTATGGGCTAAATTTCTATTATCAATAGGAACATAAGGTTTATCACAAAATATCCTTATAGTTCCTAAATTATTTTTCTCCATTTCTATTACATCATATAGATCAATTCGTTGCATAATCATTCTTAAAAGATGATACCCATCTTCTCTTTTACCAACTACATCTAAGGATAAATTAACCTTTGCATACGCTTTCAAAATCATATTTTTACCAGAATCCTCCTTAATGTTATTTATTATAATATTATAACATTATTTTTTTAAAGTATGTTCAAAAATAAAACACCTTACATTATATAACTTATTTAAAGTTTATTACAACATAAGGCGTTTTTTATGTGCTTTTATTTAATTTTAATAATGTATACTTTACTATATAATAGCTCTTCCTGGAATGATTAATTTTGTTCCTTCTTTAAGCTTCTCAGGCTCTTCAATGTTATTAACCTTAACAATATTTTCTATAGTTGTATTATATCTTTTAGCTATTTTCCATAAGGTATCACCTTTTTGTACCACATATATAATAATGCTTGCTTTTTTCTTTGGAAGTTCTCCCTCGGATTCACCTATATTAATTAAAAATTCTTTGCTTTCAATATAATTCACCCTAACATAAACCTTAGCAACAGCTTTTACTGATATATTACCTGCTTGAATATCTGCCGCCACATCTTCAAGTGAAATTTTTGAAACTGCTTGCATGTGAATTTTAGTTCCTGGCATATCAACTGGTGAACTGAAAGGTATCTGATCTTGTATACAATATATAGGTGTTTGTTCCTCATTACTTCTATATAAGACTGTTACATCCATAACCCCTTCTATAACAACTCTATCTTCTACAATCTTTTTATCAGTGACATTTAGTGTTGATTTACAAAGTATTATTTCTCTTGGAGAAGGCATTTCCATGTCAACTTCTATGTCTCCTCTTATAACTTTTTCAACGCAAACTTGATTTTGAATAATATTCATATCATATTTTTGTTTTTCCATGCCTAATAACATACTTGGAGAATAAGCATCTTCTATAATTTGTATTTCTTCTTTATTCATTATAGTAGTATTAGCTTTGCACATTAAAACTATATCCATAAGTCTATTCTCACCTAAGTCATCTTCTTTAGTAACATAATCTAAATCTAAAATTTCATAAGAAGTATAATTATTCATTCCTTCTTTTATTTTTTCAACTGATACCTCTTTTTGTACTAAAACATCGTCTTCTATAGAATATATGTCTCTGTTATTTTCAGGTGCTTTATATAAAATTTTAATATTCGCCCAAGCTTCTATTTTTAATTTACCTTCTAATAATTTAACATCTTTTTTATGAAGATTAACATTCCACTTCATAACTTTATCGATTTGAGGTTTTTCCATAGGAACCTTCATATGAGATTCGGCCATTAAATCTGTAGAAATATTTTCTATAACCTTATCAACTTGGATAGGTTCTTTCCAAAATTGAATATCATCAGAACCTTCTACATCTTTTACTATTTCATAACCTCTTTTATTATAAATCTCTGTTTTTAATTTTATTATTCCTTCTATACAAACTTTTCTTTCATTCACTATACTACATTCCATATGTTCAACAAAACATTCTGCATCACAATTCATATCTGAAAGAGCACCTCTACAGTCAATATTATTTGTAAATGCTGTAGAATAATTTACACCATGTACTTCTGAAACTCCTTCATTTTTATTTAAGTACATTAAATTATAATCAACTACTCCTTCTACAAAAACCTTGTCTTGAAGAACTTGAACACTAGTAACCCTTGTTCTAGCATCCAACATTAAAATTTCTCCAACATCTGGATGTGTATCTGGAATAACATATTCATCTCTTAACACTGTGTCTGCACAATTTTCTCCCAACAGTTGTTCATACTCTATATTCTCTTTGATAAGTTCCATTTTCTATTCCCCTTTCTTAAAATACCTACTATTAATGTATATACTGTACTTTAAGATTTTATGAAGAATATATTTTATTTTGTAAATTATTTTTATGATTTTTGGGAATTATTTAAATTATATATTTGATTTTATTAGATATGATAAAAGGTTAAGAGTTATGAATATGTATTCAGAATTTTATTTTTTATTTAGACTGTGTATTGAATTTGCACTGTGTTTGTAAGAATATCTGAATAACTATAAGTCAATCTTCTTTCAAAATCACCATTAACTCTTACTGTAAAAATACTAGAATAGGCCTTTTCTAAAACTCCATCTTCAATAAGGACTTTTTTTCTTCCACCTAAATCTTTTAAATTAACCGTTTCTCCAACGTGACTTTTAACTTCTGACTTAATTACATCTAACTTGTTATTAGCTTCCATTAAAATACACCCTCTTTCTAAAGGTTTAATTTTTAACCACTATTTTATTCTTAGTATTAGTATTTCATTTAAAAATTATACATATAATACTAGGAATAAACCCTCCAAAAGTATCTTTACAAAAATAGAGTAAAACCATAGCTTATTTTACTCTACTTCTAAATATATTATATCATATTCTATTTAATAAAGGAAGACTTAGGAAATCCTTCCCTATATTTCCCCCTGGTTTGCAACCCCCCTATGCCCTTTATACCTGTAATAGTATTTTCTATAACATCTTTTATAGGCACTATTTTTTCAATATTTGTATAAGCTATCTTTTCACACACTAACACTGGATCCAAACAATGAATTAACACTCTATTAGGGGAACTTGCAAAATTTGCACCTGCATCCAATATAGCCTCATAACATGATTGACATGCCCCTGCAAAAATAACTAATTCATCATAACTACTTTGATATTCTCTTAACTTTCTAACAGTTTCTACAAAATATTTTGTATTTCTATAGTTGTCCATATCCATATAATCAGTAGTATGCCTTATCATACCATCATGACCTGTTATAACTACTATATCTGGTTTAACTTCATTAACAATCTCCAAAATTTTATCTGGTTGATCTTTTTCAGCTATTGCTCTTCCAACTGCTTGTAATGAAAGTTGCTTATATGTTTTTAAACATACTTCTAGATATTCTGCATCTCCATCTACATGAAGTATTCTTCCTGGTCTACCAAATGTTAAATTCTTACTTACTATATTTCCTTGTTCTTCTTTTATTTTTTCTACTTCTCTTTGCTTGGATTTTTCTTTTTCTTTTCTTTTTTTTCTTAGCTTTTGTAGCTTTTTTTTTGACATAGACACCATAATAGCTTTATTTTCTTCTTCTCTTTCTGCTATAACCTTTCTAATAGAGGCATTTATCTTTTCATTAAATATAATATCTGCTTTACTTAAATTATTACCTATAACTTTCTCTAGATCGTCTTCTCTTGCATCAGCCTCAATCCTTAAATTAACCCCTTTTAAAATACATATTTTTTTCCCATCTTTAGCCTCTTTAATATCTATAATTTTAAATGTTATATCTTTTCCATAAGACTTTCTTACAACTAAGTCACCTATGTCCATTACTCCTAGCCCCCAAATTAACTTTCTTTATACATTGTATGCAAAAACCTTAAATAAAGTGCGAACAAAAATATAGCCATGTAAACACCTTTACATGGCCGTATTATATAAGTTAATTATATTCCTTTTGTTCATAATACTCCTTAAATTCATTTATAAATTTAACATAATCTTCTTTTTCCTCTACCAAAGAATTAATTTTATTTACAAATGTATTTTGGATCCAACTAGCCTCATTATAATAATATCTATTGCAAAGTCTCCAAAATCTTTGAGGGAACATTAAAAATGCAAATAAAACTTCATACTCCTCTTCCTTTAATATTCTTACTGAGTTATATGATTCAATAATCATTTTACAAATTTCCATATCCCATTCTCTTCTTTTTAGTACTTTAGTAATAAAGTTAGCTAAATCGTACACGCTAAGTTCTCTTTTACAATAATCAAAATCTACAACATTAACATTTTTATTTTCTCCAATAATAATATTATGATAAGTAAAATCATGATGACAAAACCCTTTTGCTTCCTCCTCTGCCAAACATAATTCATCATACTTGGAATTTTCTAATATATTCTTAGCTCTAACACCTAAATCTTTATAAAAATCTACTTCTTTAATATATTCAATATCAAAATCAGATTTTTTATTCTTCTTTTTTCTTACCATATTTCGCATTTTTCCAAATGAATTTATTCGCTTATCCATAAGATAATGCCATCTACCTAGGTCAGTTTTTAACTTACTATTCTCTGGTGGTTCATATCCCTTTGAAGCTATATGAAGTTCTGCTAACCTTTTAGCCGCTAAAACTATATCTTCATCATTTTTAAAATCACATTCTCTTCCTTCAATCCATTCTGAAAGCGTATAAATATCTTCATTTACAATAGCATAAGGATTTTCATCTACACTTAAAAAATATCTATCTATGTTATTAAATCCATTTTTAACCAAATGCTCTTTGGCTCCGTAAATAAAATATAACTTTTGAACTCCATAATTAATTTTTTTTAGGCATCTTTTACCCTTATTTGTATTTAATTCGTATATTCCCTTATTAGGAATCATGGTTTCAATTTTAACATCAAATTGTCTTTCAATTTCTAGTTCTCTCATCATCTTTAAATACACCCCCTGTAAAAATTTATATGTCGTTACCTACTAATTTAGAATTAATTAATTATATAATTACTAACAAAAGCATAAAACTTTTAATATAATAAATTATATTCATTATTAAGGAGTTTTATTATGAAAATTGGTATTGATGGAAGAGCTGCTAAATGGTATAGAGGTACAGGAATTGGTACCTATACTTATGAACTCATAAATTTCCTTGGGAAAACCCCTAATAATTTTAATTATTATGTTCATTTACCTGAAAATATTACTTTTCCTTCTTATAACAACATAGAATATATTTCTACTACAGAAAATACTAAAAATAATTTTTGGGATGAAGTAAAAATCCCTAATAACATAGATAATTTAAATCTTGACTTGTATCACATTCCTCAAAACGGTATAGGCCTTCCTATAAACAAGGATTGTTCTTATATTATAACTTTACATGATATAATTCCATGTAAATTACCTGAAACTGTTAGTAATAAATTTTTATCTATATTTAATAAATATATTCCAAAAATTATTTCTAATTCCAAAGCAATAATTACAGTTTCTGAATTTTCAAAAAAAGATATATCTAAAACTTTTAATTATAATCCCGAAAATATTTTTGTAACCCCCTTAGCAAGTGAAAATATTTATAGACCTCTAGATAAAAACTTAAGTAAACAATTAATCAAAGAAAATTACGGTATAAATGACGATTTCATACTTTATGTAGGTGGATTTAGTCCTAGAAAAAATATCTTAGGTATAATTGAAGCATTTTCTTTATTTAAAGAAAATTATAAAAAAAATATAAAGCTAGTTATTGCTGGTATGAAAGGATTTTCATACGAAATATATAAGAATAAAGTAAATGAACTTTCTCTAGATAATTCTGTTATATTCCCTGGTTTTATTTCTATGGAGTTTATGCCCTATTTATATAATGCTTGTGAACTTTTCGTATATCCCTCCTTATATGAGGGATTTGGCCTTCCCCCTATAGAAGCTATGTCTTGTGGTGTACCTGTTATTGCTTCTAATATAACTTCTATACCTGAAGTAGTTGGAAATTCTGCTATGTTAATAAATCCTAGAGATATTGTTGAACTTTCACAAGCTATGCTAGAAATTTTAAATAATATAGAACTAAAAAACACTTTAATCTCCTTAGGATTAAAGCGTTCTTCACAATTAACTTGGCAAAACACAGTAAAAAATACAATTGACGCATATAAATCTATATTATAAATAAAAAATACTTATTATGAACTACCGCAAAATTTAATTATATTAGTTTGTAATCAATTATATAAATATCTATTGTTTTGTTATAACAATAAAAAATGACTCCTACAAATATAAAAAATTTTATATTTATAGGAGTCATTAAGTTAAAAATCATTAATTATAAATTTTATCGTTAAATATTTATAATTATTTTCTATTTTAAAGGTCCTTCTTTAACTGCTTTAACACCTAAATCAGTAAAGTCAGTAAATAAACCATCTACTTTTGCCTCAAATAATAATTTTCTAAGTAGAGAATCAGCATCTTTAGCATATTTAGGTAATTCATCTTTACGAACAGTATATGGATGTACTATAAGTCCTGCTGCATGTGCATCTTCAACAAAATTTGGATTTGTAACATCTGCACTTTTTTCTAACTTTCCATCATCATTTATAATTTGACCAAACCAAGGAGCTATTCCATCAGCATATTTAGCAACGTCTTTTAAACCCTCTTTAGATAAAAGGTATGCAACATTATCATCTTTATTTTCATCCCAAGATTGAAGACCCATAAGTTGAACTAATTTACACTTAGCTTTAAGTGTATTTTTCACATATTTTAAATATTTTGTATCAAAACATTGAATATAACATTTTGAGTCTTTGTTATTATATCCATATTGGTCTAAAACTTTTAATGTAACGCTACCAATATCTTGACCATTTTCTTTGTGGAACTCAGGATTTTTTAGTTCTGGATAGATTCCAACATTTTTTCCTGTACTTTTATTTAATCCTTGAATTAATTCAATTTCTTCTTTTAATGTAGGAACTTCAAAATGTGATTTGTTTACTGGGAATCTATTTTTAAAAATAGCTTGATTTGTTTTATAATCAACACGCTCATTAACACTTAATTTTTTAATTTCTTGTAAAGTAAAATCTATTATATAGAATCTTCCATCTTTTCTTTTTCTATTTGGAAATAGTTTAGCTACATTTGTTGTAGTATCAAGATATATATCGTGCATTACTACTGGTACACCATCTTTTGTTAGACATACATCAGCCTCAATATAATTAGCGCCCATTGCATAAGCAAGAGAATAAGCTTCTAATGTATGTTCTGGTAAATAACCTGAAGCTCCTCTATGAGCTATTATAGTTTTATTTATAGCCTCAGTAGTTTTAGATGTACTTGTAGTAGTTGCATTTGTAGTAGTTTGAGTTTTACTGGCTTGTGTACACCCAACAGCTGAAATACTCATAAATGAAGCCATAATAATTGCTAGTAATTTCGTCTTTTTCATATCAGTCTCTCCTTTAAGTTCTTCAGTTTTATTATTTTAACAGTGTAAAAGATACACTAAAATATCTTCTATACTAAAAAATGGCCACTTAAAGCTCCCGTTAATTGTTTTATTTATAACAAACTCTCTTTTATTTATAATACAATATTTGAATAAAATTTATCTTAAAAATTAATATTTATAATTTATTTTTAATGTTATTTTAACAAAAATCATCTTGACAAAAAACAATATAACACATTTTTTATTTAAAGTAAATATTTTTAATAATAAAATCCCATTTTTATTCACGTTAAGTCGAATTTTAAACTGTAAATTATTTATAATTTTATATAAATTCTTGACTTACATATATTATATTGAGATTTTTTTCACTATCTCTTCAGATTTTTTAATACAACTTCCTATATTATGTAGATTAATTTCAATAAATTAATCTACATAATAAAACTACAGCTCAAACATATATTTATAATACTTGAGCTGTAGTTTGCAGTTATTGATTGTTTATTTAATTATATTTTTAAATTATTCTTTCTTTAAATAATTCGAGGAATTCCTCTTCCTCTCTAATATATTGAGTTTTATCTATTAACTTATTAACAAAAATATCATATTCCCATTTTTTTTGTTTATAATAATAATTTCTAATTAAGGTAAATGTCTTATGTGGAAAGCTCATAAAACCATATAAAACTTCTAATTCATCCTTTTCCAAATCATTATATTTTTTATATTCGTTTATTATATCCTCTGCCTTTTCTATGTCATATGCAAAATCTTTTATTACCTTCAAGATAAAATTACAAAGATCATGAACTTTAAGATCAATAATGGCATAATCAAAATCTATAAAATATGCTTCATTATCTTTTATAAGTATATTATGATGTGCTAAATCATGATGACAAAATGCTACCTTATTTTTATCATTTATCATATTATGGTAATTTGAATTTAACAAATAAGAAAGACTATCCTCGCCTCTTTTTAGAAGATGATCTATATTTTCAAGAAATATGTTATCAAAGTTATTTTTATTTAAATACTTTTCAACTGTGTTTTTGATAAATTTCATATCTTGTAATTGTTTTTGTAAATTTTCTTTTAAATTTCCTCTAAAATCTTTTTCTTCTAAGTTTCCATAATATCCTTTAGATGCCTTGTGCAAAAGCCCCAATGACTTAGTAGCTAATAATACATCAATAGGATTACTATAAACACTTTCACTTCCCTCTAATAGTTCCATAATACAATACATATTACCTTTATATTCCGTACAAATTTGATTTTCTTTGGTTTTTAAAAATCTTAATACATTATTAAAACCATTTTTTCTAACATACTCTAACCCATTATTTATAAACTCTAAATTTTCAATGGAATAGTCTAACTTTTTCAGTATATATTGTCCATCTTTTGTTATTACAATAAATACTTTTCTTACTGGTATAACATCTATTACATCTAAATCAAATCTTAAAAAAAGTTCAACATCTAAACAATACTCTTTTAAATATTCCCTATCCTTATATTTTGTATCTAACATTACAAAATCACCTCTTTTTAAATTAAGCTTTCACCATCCTCTAAAATAGCCTTATCTAACCTGTCCATATATTTATCTATTCCCCAATTTTTCTTTTTATTTCTATATTTATTACAGATCTTCATGAATTCTTCTGGAAATGAAGCCATTGCCAAGATAAACCTCTCATTTTCATAACCTAAATTTTCTGTACTACAAAAATACTTACATACATTTATACAGGAATCTTTATATCCTTTTTTTCTAAGTTTTTTTATTAACTCAACACAATCCATCTCAACTAGGTTATAACACGCATCACTAATATCCTTAACATATATATTCTTATTATCACAAATAATGTTATTTAACCATACATTAGAAAGGCATACTTCTTTTCTCCCCATACTTCTTATAATAAAATTTATATAAAATTGATTATCTATGATTCTGATAATATTATTGGCTCGTCCTATATATTCAGGTGCCTCAATCATTAATCGTTTTTCAAAGGAATTTAAATCTTCATGTTTATTTATATTATTTAAATCTCTCTTTAATCTTTTTAAACTTACTTTATACTCTTCTACCTTTCTACCTATTTTATTATCCAATCTTCCTTTCAAGTAGTCCTGAAACCCCATAGTTTTATAATGAAAATCTGCTAAAGCTTCTATGTGTTTAAATACGTCTTTTTCGCATAAATTTTTATTCTTAACCTTAATCTTTATATCTATGTTATCCATTACTCTTATATCCTGTGTTTCCAAATATTCCTTAAAAGTCATAGTATAATCCACTATAAACTCACCTCTATAAATTTTTAAATACTCATGTATTTAAACTGATCTACAAATTCTTGTCTCTCTTCTCTATCTAATCTAATACGATTTAATTTTTTTAAGAAGAACTCTTCTTCCCAAGGCTGATGTTCCCAATAATATTGAATTCCTAATTGCCAATATGCCTGAGGAAATTCTATAAAAGCAGCCATTACCTCTAACTCCTCCGGTAAAATAGCATATATATGATCATATACCCTTAAAATATCTTTAGCATTATTTAAATTCCATTTTCCATTTTTCATTTTTCTAATAATTAGGCTACTCAAATCATGCAAATGAGTATCTAAAATACAATAGTCAAAATCTATAACATAAATCTTATTGTCTTTATCAATTAAAACATTATGATTAGCATAATCATGGTGACAAAAACCTTTGTTTAAAATTTCTTTATGCATAAGTTCGGAATATTTACTTTCTTTTATATGTTTAATAGATCTATCACATCTTTTTAATTCATCATCCATGATTTTTTCATATTGAAAATCGAAGTCCGTTTTCTTATTCTTTTTACTTATTGTATTTTTAAAATCTAAAATTTCATTTTTTCTAGTATTGAAGGTTTCAATCCATTTAAACCATCCTACTCTAGGTTTCATACTATCCTCAACCTGAAAATTCACAGATTTCTTATGAAACTCGGCTAAATTTTTGGCTGCTAAATAAACATCTATTAAATTATCATAATTGCTTTGTCTACATTCCAACCATGGATTTAAATATGCATATTTGTCATAAAAGTTTATATACTCTTTATTATCTTTAGTTAATATAAATTTAGGGACTCCCTTATATCCATTATTTTGTAGATGCTTCATAGCGCTAATTATAAAATAAAAATGTGCAAATTCATATTTTATTACCTTTAAAGAATAATAATTATTTAAAGACTTAATTTTATATACATTTTTTATTTTTTCAATGTGCTCTACTTTAAGTTCATAGTTTTCTTCCACTATTTTTTTTACTTCATCAAACATATATTACCCCCACATAATTACTCTATTTCAATATATGAAAACTATTTAATTATTGTGATAGCACACTTTTAGACATATATTAATATATTATTATATAAGGGATATTTTATAAATTTTAAGGAGTGATTTCATGAAAGTTGCTATAGATTGTAGGGGGATAAACTGGTATCATGGAACCGGCATAGGAACATATACAAATAACCTTTTAAAAAATCTTTTAAAATTTAAAACTAATAATAATTACTACTTATATTGGTCTGGAAGTGGTTATAAGAAATATATAAAAGAAAATTGTCATTGTATAATGACCTCATCAAAACACCACAGATTTTTTCAACAATATTTTTTCCCATCTAATTTTAAAAATGAAAAAATTGATATATACCATATCCCTCAAAACGGAATTGGATTAAGCGATGAAATAGATTGTACAAAATTTGTAACCATACATGACCTAATACCATATATAATGCCAGAAACTGTAGGAAGAGGATATCTAAATAAATTTTTAAAAGAAATGCCCTTAATAATTCAGAATTCTGGTGGTATTTTAACTGTTTCTGAATATTCAAAACAAGATATACTTAGATTTTTTCCTATAGAAAAAGATAGAATTTTTGTAACCCCCCTAGCCGCTAATGAAATTTTTAAACCATTAGATAAAAAAGATTGTTTTGATTTTATAAGTAAAAAATATAATATCAAAAACAAATTCGCTCTTTATTTAGGAGGATTTAGTGATAGAAAAAACGTACATTCACTAATAGAAGCTTTTTCTAAAGCCTATAAAAACTTAAAAGAAGAATTTTCTCTAGTAATTCTAGGTTCTTATCGTGATAGTAGTCAAAAATTAATAAAATTAGTTAAAAACTTAAATATGGAGAAACATATTATATTCGCAGGGTTTATTCCGGAAGAAGAACTTCCAATTTTTTATAACGCATCTACTGCATTTATATACCCTTCATTATATGAGGGATTTGGACTCCCTCCTTTAGAAGCTATGAGTTGTGGAACTCCAGTAATTTCGTCAAATATAACTTCTATACCAGAAGTCGTAGGTGATAGTGGACTTTTAATTAATCCCTATAGTCTTAATGAGCTTCAAAACTCCATAGAAACTTTGTTAAATGACGAAGAACTACAGAAGAACCTAAGCAAAAAATCTAAGAAAAGAGCAAAAGAATTCTCATGGACAAGAACCTCAAAATTAACATTGGATGCTTATGAGAAAATATATTCAAAAAAGTAATAGATCTGAACATAAAAAAGAACCTTAGAAGCTACTTTTTTTTATCTTCTAAGGTTCTTTTTAAATACAACTATTATTCAACTTTAAATTTGCTAAAATCCTCTTGTAGATCCATTGCAATATTTGAAAGTAACTGTGCTGATTCTGCAACCTCATCCATGGAAGCTTTTTGTTCCTGTGATGAAGCAGCTATAGTTTCGGTAGATTGTGTTGAAACTACTGAAATATTAGCCATATTTTCAATTGAGGCCACCATATTTCCCATTCCTGCATACAATTCCTCTATTACGGCAGAAACTTGATGTACTTGATCTGAAACATTTTCTATAGACATAAATATATTAGCAAATGCTTCGCCTGCATCATGTACAATAACATTACCATTTTGGACCTGTTTTTTACCTTCATCCATGCTAACCACAGCTTTTTTTACTTCACTTTGAATTTCTTTTATTATAACACTAATATCGCAAGTTGCACTTTTAGTTTCTTCTGCTAATTTTCTTACTTCATCAGCAACCACCGCAAACCCTTTTCCATGTTCACCTGCTCTCGCAGCCTCTATAGCGGCATTTAAAGCAAGTAAATTAGTTTGTTCAGAAACACTTTCTATAAGAGATACTATATCTCCTATCTTGTGTGATTTTGTTCCTAATATATCTATTACATCAGCTGACTCACTTACACAAGCTTCTATATTATCCATTTGTTCAACTGCATTTTTTACAGCCTCTTTTCCTCTATCCGCAATTTGTGAAGTTTCTTCTGATGCATTTACTACCTCTTGGATATTATTAGTTATTTGCTCTACCCCTTTGTTTATTTCATTAACAATATCTAATGATTCTCTAGTCAATTCTTCTATTTTTTCTGATCCTTCTGCCAGTTCCTGTATAGAATTAGAATTTTGTTCAACCATAGATAAATTTTCTTCTGCTATAGCCGAAAGTTCTTGTGAAGAGGAAACTACCTGTTCTACATTTGCATTAACTTTTAAAAACATTGTCCTTAGCTTATTGGCCATAGTATTTAAATTAATTACCATCTGTCCTAGTTCATCTTGAGAATCAACCTCTAAATTTTTAGTAAAATCTCCTTGAGACATAGATTTACTTAAATCATTTACTTTAATAATCTGATTCATTAAATATTTTATACCCATTAAAATAAATATAATTGTTATTATAAGAGCTATTATTGCTATTATTCCGATTGTATTTATTAATTTTGTTAAAGGCGCATTAACTTCTGATAATGGTAATATAATCCCAACTCTCCATCTAGTTTCTGGTATTTCTTTAAATACAACTTTACTTGTTCCATTAATATCCTTAAAATTTAATTCTCCACTTTTTTCACTTAAAATTTTTTTAGAAATTGCTGCCAATCCTTTATTAGAATCTGATTTTATATTTACATGCATTATTTTACTGCTATCTTCATCAGAGATATACTCTCCATTTTCTGAAATCAAAAATGCCCTTCCTGATTTTCCAACCTTAATCTTTTTAATCATACCTATAATATTATTTATATCTATATCACCTGTTACTACTCCAATGAATTCTCCACTCTTATTATAAAAAGGACTTGATATTGTTACCATATTTATATTAGTTATTGGATCTGGATAAGCATTAGACCAGCCAACTCGTCCTTTTTCCGTATTCTTCCCCATTATATACCAATCATCTTTGGTATACTGAGGATATTGTCTAGCTCCATTTTCCACTTTTAAGCTACCATCTTTTTTATATACATATGGTGCAAACTGCTCTATATTAGCTTTATATTTGTTTTTTTCAAACCAAATTCCCATACCAAAAGTATCTTCATTTAATTGTAAATTTCCCTTTATTAATTCTCCATATTCATTTAAATCTTTACCTGTAAAAAATTCTGATGACTTTACTAATGATTGAACAACTTTACTATTATTTAAAACTTTAATTCTAATAGAATTTGAAATTGCCTCTATTTGTTTATATAACTTATCGTCAATTTCTTTCAATAATAAATTTTTAGCACTAAGATAACTAAATAAGCTTGTTCCTATAAAAAATATAACTAATATAGAAATTGTCAATATTAGTGTTTTTCCTTTAAGAGAAACATTATTTTTAAATTTTCTTCTTATATCACCTATTACCATATGTATCCCCCTTGAAAATTTTCATATGTTTATAAATAAATTTATATGTATTTTGATCACTAATATATTTCGTATATTAATATAAAATACTTAAACTTTTTACTAAATTTATTTACATTTTTAACAAAAAAGTGTTTTGGAAATTTTTAAAATATTTCCAAAACACCTTTTTAATTATTATGATAATTTTCGTGTTCCCTCTCCTATACCGCTAAAATAAAAACTTGGTTCATATCCTATAACTTTTTTATATTCCCGGCTAACTTCTTCTTTAAACTTGTCCAATTCAGTCTTTTTAACTAGTGCTATAGCACATCCACCAAATCCTGCACCTGTCATCCTTGCTCCTATGCATCCTTCTATTTTTAACGCCTCATAAACTATAGTATCTAGTTCCTTGCCCGTAACTTCATATAATTCTTTTAATGAATTATGTGATTCAATTAATAAATTTCCAAACTCTCTTAAATTGCCATTATTCAATGCCTCAAATGCCTTTTTTACTCTTATATTTTCAAAAACTACATGCTTTACTCTTCTTCTTAAAACTTCATCTTTTAATAATGTCTCATATTGCTGAAAATCTTTTTTTGAAAGCTCACACAAATTACTTATATTTTTTTCTTTTATTATAATATCTAATGCCTTATCACATTCACTTCTTCGCTCATTATACTTAGACTCATTTAATGCTCTTCTTTTATTTGTATTCATAAGTACTAGGGTATATTCTTTTAAATCTATATCTGCATACATATAATCTAAAGTATTACAGTTTAACAAAATAGCCTTATTTTTTTTACCCATACCTACCGCAAATTGATCCATAATTCCACAATTTACGCCAACAAATTTATTTTCAGCTTTTTGAGAGAACTTAACTAAATCTATCATATTAATTTTTCCATTATTAAATAGTACATTTACAATATGTGCTATTAAAACTTCTAAAGATGCTGATGAAGATAGGCCTGCACCATTAGGTATATCACCACTAATTAATATATCCATCCCGCTAGCTTTATATCCTTTGTCCATTATTACTTTAATTACTCCTTTAGGGTAATTTGCCCAATCATCCTCTTGCTTATATTCAATTGAATTTATATCCACTTCTATCTGTAATTTAAAATTGGTAGATGATAATTTAACCTTAGAATCATTCCTTTTTCTAACTAAAGCATATGTTCCAAAATCTAAAGCACAAGGAAAAACAAGTCCTCCATTATAGTCTATATGTTCACCTATAAGATTTACTCTTCCTGGTGAATGAAAATATTGTATCTCATCTGTAGAGTTATTGCCATAAACCTCAATAAATTTCTCTTTAAGTTCATTACATTCCATGTTATAACTCCCTTTATATCAAATCTATTTATTATTTTTTTTATCTTTATCTAAAAATCTTTCGTATGCTTCTCTTAATTCTTGCGATGTTTCTTCTACCGCTCTTGGATTACATGCCGCCCAAGCCCCTGTCTCAGATGAAGCATTGAATTTAATTTTATCCTTAGATCTTAATGGTGGATAAAATTCTACATGAAAGTGATAATATTCATCATAATTTCCATATTCCTCGGAATTAACAGGGGCTTGATGTATACACATCATATATGGAAATTTTCTATCAAACAAAGAATCAAATGTACCAGATATTTTTCTTAGAATATCAGCAAAATTAGTTTTAGATCTATCACTAAAATCAATCATTTTTGAATAATGTTCTTTTGATGTAATATATACCCCATAAGGATAATCTGTAAAGAAAGGTATATATGCTATAAAATCTTCATTTTCCATAACTACTCTTTCTTTAAACTCTTTTTCTTCCTTATTCATTCTACAAATTAAGCACTCATCGTTATCTTCATAATATTTCTTACAATTATGTAATTCTTTTTGTATCTTTAATGGCATTACAGAATAGCCATAAATTTGACCGTGTGGGTGTGGCATGGTAACCCCTACTTCTTCACCTCTATTCTCGAATTCAAAAATATATTTAATTTTTTTATTTTCTGATAACTTCATGTATCTTTCACACCATAAATCCACTAATTTTCTTACATGCGAAAGTGATAGCTCACTTAAAACCGCATTATGTTTTTTTGAATAAAGAATGACTTCACACTTACCATAACATTCTTTAGTTTTATAAAATCCACTTCCAACATTATCTGGCACAGGTGGATTCATACTTAAGGCTGGGAAATCATTATCATATTCATAAACTTCAAAATCCACTGGAACCTTTCCTGACTGTGGACAAAATGGACACCAATTTTTAGGCATTTGTGGTCTATTTTGTCTATGTGATGCAACCATTGTCCAATCCCCTAATAAGGGATTCCATCTTAATTCTGCCATAACCAACCGCTCCCTTACTTAACACATAAATTTAAATTTATTTCTAAAAATATTATATCATATGCATTAATTGCGAGTAAAACAAAAAAAGCATAAAATAATTGCTATATATATGATATATATAGCAATATTTTGTGCTTAAATAGTATATACTTTTAAATTATTTATAAGGTTTATTACAACTTTCTTTTATTATCAATTTTGAAGATATTGTTATATGAACTTTACTTTTATTTTGAGTTTCTATTAATTTAATTATATAACTACTTGCTTTTTTAGAAAGTTCTTCTACATTTTGATCAATTGAACTTATCATTGGTACCGTAATATTAGATATTAATGTATTATCACAACCTATAATAGATAATTCCTCGGGAATCTTAATATTAAATTTCTTGCAATAATTTAATATTCCAATTGCTATTAAATCATTAGCCGCTAGAATTGCTGTAGGTTTCTTGTTATCTTCTAAAAACCTCTTAAATTCACTTTCCGTTCTATTTACCAAGTCGCCATTAATTCCCGCACCATTACCAGGTACAATTAATTCTTTCTTATATTCCATGTTATATTGTTCCCTTATACTTTCATATGCTTGTGTTTTCGCCTCATAAGAAACACTTCTTTCACCCTTTGCAAATAAAATTTCTTTATGGCCTAAATCTATCAAATATTTAAATGCCTCCTTAATTCCATTTCCAGAATTAAAACATATATAATTATACCCTTCTATTTTCTCCATTGCATTTACGATAATTAAAGGAATGTTTCGGGAGATTTCTTTATAAAATTCACTTTCTAAACATTGTCTTGATGGATCTATAATAATAATTCCATCCACTTGTCTAGCAATTAAATTATGCACTAAATCCTCTTCTTCCTTTGCATCTCCATCCATGATTCCCAAGAAGATACTGTATCCTCTTTTTTTAAGTTCATTTTCTATGACTTCTATAATGTCACAAATAAAAAAACTTGTAATACATGAAACTATTAATCCTATAATATGAGTTTTTTTAGTTATTAAACCTCTCGCCATAATATTAGGTCTATAATTAAGCTTTTTTATAGCTTTCTCGATCTTTTCTCTTGTTTCCTTTTTAACTGGATAATTATTATTTATAACTCTTGAAACAGTTGTAATAGACACTCCTGCTTCTCTAGCAACATCATTTATAGTAACCGTCATTCCTCTCACCTTCTTTAATTTTATTTTTCACTTAACTTTTTTACTTATTTTTAATATTAAATTTTACTTACTTCATTTGCATATATCTATCTTATATTTAATATTTTTTACAAATGCCCAAAAAAAATTCATATTTTCTATAAACTTTTTATTCATATAAAACATATATATTTCTTATTTTGGGTAACCTAATTTTGTAATGACTTTTAAGGAGGTGTATCTCTTTTTTAAAGAGAAATTTAAAATGTCACATAAAAATAATAAAAACAGTAAAGATAATAAAAAATCCAAGCAAAAAACAAGAGCTCAACTTCAAAAAATGAAGTGTGAAACTGCAAATGAACTGGGTACAAATAACGAGTCTAAAAAATTAGGTAAAAGCGCTGAAAAATGTAATAAGTAATAAAAAGGCTTACTTCATTTTTGTTTGAAGTAAGCCTTTTTTTAAAAAATAACACATATATATTCTAAATGTCCCTTAATAGAATAATAAGTATTTTTATCTATATATATAGTATCACCATCTATTAATTCAATGTCTTCATTATATCCATATAAATCTTTTATAATTCCCTTTCCACTTACAATATATATAATTTCAAACTTATCTCTATTAAATGTTTCCATTTTATCTTCTAATAGGACCTTTTTAATTATAAAATCTTCACTATTAAAAACTTCTAATCTTTTTAGCTTATTAATATCTAAATTCTTTTCTAATCTAATTACATCGCTAGCTTTTTTTACATGAAGTTCTCTTCCTCTATTATAATCATATATTCTATACGTTATATTACTATTTTGTTGAATTTCAAGTAATTTTACTCCTCCACCAATAGCATGTATGACCCCTGATGGAATATAGATAAATTCACCCGGTTTAACGAATACCTTATTTAAATATTTCTCTATTTTGCCATTGTACAAAATTTGATTCAATTCTTGTTCACTAATTTCATGCTTTAATCCACAATATAGAAACGCATCTTTATTGGCACTTAATATATACCAACATTCATTTTTTCCTCTATCATGTTCAACCACCTTTGCATACTGATCATCTGGATGAACTTGAATAGATAATTTTTTCTCTGCCTTTATAGTCTTTATAAGAAGAGGGAATGGTTTATATTCTAAATAACTCCATAAGGTTTTTCCTTTAAATATCCCATTCTCTATTATACATTCTCCTTCATTATGGCAACATAAATTCCATCTTTCATATCCCCATGGCTTCTCTTTATAAACAGCCGACAACTTAAAAATATTTTGCTTCATTGTAAGAAAAACACTCCCTAAATTACTTCTATTAGTAGAATATTCAAGGAGTGTTTATCTGGTTAATGTTTTTTTATTTTATTAACATAATAATATACTGGTAATCCCAGTACAGTGATGCCAATTCCTATAACCGAATTAATAGGATTACTTATTAAGGTGCTAATTATTATGTATATTCCTCCACCCATTCCGATTAACGGTACTATAGGATAAAATGGCACTTTATATGTGTCTTTATTATTATACTTTTTTCTTAATACAAATACTCCTGAAACTCCCATTATAAAAAATATCCAAGTTATAAATATTAACATATCTGTTAAAGCATCAAAACTTCCACTAAATATATATATTAAGGCCAATATACCTTGAAAAATCAAAGCATTGCTTGGAGTATCAAACCTACTATGTTTTTGCCCAAGAATATGAGAAAAAGGAAGTTGTCTTTTTTGCCCCATTGAAAATGGAACTCTTCCACCTGTCATAACATATCCATTTAATGTTCCTAATACTGATACCATAATTCCTGCAACTACAAAGATTGCTCCACCTGTTCCAAAAATTTTTATAGCAGCATCTGTAGCGGGTTGTTTAGACGTTATTATACCATTAAATGATATTATTTTTAACAATGCAAAATTAAATACTGCATAAATAACAATAACTGATAAAACTCCTATAATTATTGCTTTAGGTAGATTTTTTTTAGGATTGTCCATCTCTTCCGCTATGTTAGTAACTCCAAACCATCCATCATATGCCCATAATGTTCCTAATATAGCAGCTCCTAAATTGCTATAAGTTATAGTACTTGTCATATTTATAGGATTTCCAACCTCACCCTTTATAAATCCAAATAATATAATTAAAACTATTGGAATTAACTTTCCTATAGTTGAAAATACTTGTATCATTCCTCCAAATTTAGTACTTACTACATTTAAAATAAGAATAAAAATTAATATTGAACTAGCAAGTATTTTTACTTGCATATTATTCATTGAAATAAAAAAACATGCAAAATTTGCAAATGCTATGGCTAAAGCGGCGGCGGCGGCGGGATAAGATATTATTGTTTGTACCCATCCTAACAAAAATCCTGTTTTCTCATCATATAATTCTTCTAAATATACATATAATCCACCTGTTTTAGGTATTGAAGATGCTATTTCTGAAATAGTTAATGCAGAACATAGAGTTATTAATCCACCTAGAATCCAGGCTACCATTCCTCTTAATGCAGACCCTGCACTCCCAAAAACAACACCAGATTTTAAAAATATTCCTGATCCTATTATCATTCCTATTACAACTGAAATTGCATCAACGAATGTAATAGATTTTTTCAAATTATTTCCCATCACTTTCCTCCTCAAATTACATTTTTGTAACTTTAGCCTTTGCTCTTTTAAAATTTTATTTAACTATTTTATCATATTTTAATTTGATTTAAAATATTTTTCTATTTTCTAATAGTTTTATTTTTTTGTCGAAAATTGCATATACTAGTTATATTTAATCATATCTATAGATATTACAAATAAATAATATGTTGAAAATAGATTTTATTTATATTATGATTAATACAGTAACAATTTTTAAATGATTATGTTTATCAATTAATTAATAAAAAGAGAGGTATAAATTTTATGTCAGCTGTAAATATGAGTAACGACGCTCTTAATGAATTTAAAAAACTTTTAGCAGACAATCAAATTGAAACTGATACTGTTAGATTAGTTATATCAGGTGTTGGTTGAGGAGGTCCTCAATTTGGTCTTGTTCTGGATGAACAAAAAGATACTGATAATGTAACAAAAATAGAAGATCTTACTTTCCTAGTAGAAAAACAAATAACAGATGAATTTGGTTGCTTAACAATAAAATCTAGCAATGAAAATGGATATGATGGATTATCTATCGAACCAGAAATTGCACCTGAAAGTGGATGCTCTAGTTGTTCTAGTTGCGGTGAATAATTAAAAAAGTTCTTAAAGTAATTATATTTTTACTTTAAGAACTTTTATTTTTATAAAAACTTATCATATTCTTTCATATCTTTTAATTGATTAACTAAGTGTTTAATCTCTTGGTCTTTGTTTTTATCCATGACTAATATAACATCTCCAGTATCTACAATAACTAGATTACTTAGTCCAAATCCAATAACAAGTTTTTTACCACCAAAGACCGCACATTCTTCACATTCCTCCATAAAAACTTTTCCCTTTACATTATTACCTGCCGATTTTCCTAAAAATCTACTTAAAGCTGAATAACTTCCTATATCATCCCATGAGAAATCACATTTAACTAAATAAGCTTTTCTTGTTTTTTGCATTATCCCAAAATCTACTGAAATGCCTTCTATAAGATTATATTGTTCTTCTGTAATTTCTTCTTCTTCAGGTGTATCTATATTTTGATAGATTAACATTAACCTTTTATACATTTTAGGAATATATTTTTCCATTTCTCTTAAAAATACATCTGCTCTCCATACAAACATACCACTATTCCAAAGATATGTGTCTTTTAACAAAAGATCTTTTGCAACTTCTAAATTAGGTTTTTCTAAAAATCTTTCAACCTTATAAGTTGGTACATTTCCTTCTACTCTATCTCCCATTTGAATATATCCGTATCCCGTTTCAGGTCTTCTAGGTGTAATCCCCATTGTTACAAGACCTCTTTTTCTTGTTGCAATATTTACAGCTTGATCCATACTATCTATAAATCGTTTTTCTCCATTAATATAATGATCTGATGGAAGAACTATCATTGTGGCATCTTTATCCTTTTTTAATAACTTAATAGCCGAAAGCCCTATACATGTAGCAGTTTCTTTATTGCCTTTATAGTTTTCTATTTTTTAAATTTAAAATATATTTTCAGTGCTTTTTCTCTACTAATTTTATTTTCTATTACAACAATTTTTTCTATGAAATACTCTACAAAACTTCTATCGATTTCTTCAACATTTAATACCTTATCAATTTCATACTTATATAATTTTTTTATTTCATCAGTATTTGAATTTTTATTAATTACTTCTGCAATTTTATTTTTTTTATTCTCCATTTTACTTTGATTATTTTGTATTTTATCTAATAATTTTTTAAAATTTTTTTCTGTTATAATGCCATTTACCTTATCTTTATATAATTCCTCTAAACTTTTTTCTAATTTCATTAATTGTTTTTCTATAAGCATAAGTTCTCTATAAAGATTGCTCCGTAAATTAACTTTATCTATTTTTTTATAATAATTTTCTCTATTAAATTTATTATAGAAACTCTCCCTAAGCTTAATTTGTATTAGTTGATCTAAAAATTCCTCTTTTATACTATGTGCTGTACATATTCCTCCACCTCGTTGAGAATTGGTGCATTTATATCCTTTATAATTAATCCTATAGGTCATCTTTCCTCCACACTCATTACATTTTAATACCGTAGAAAAAGGATGAACTATCCCATTTTTATATCTGTAATTTTTTCCTCTTTTTATAATTAATTTCTGAACCCTATAAAAGGTTTCCTTATCCACAATCCCTTTGAATTCTCCTCCATAAACCCATTCTTCCTTTGAAGTTCTTTTTACCTTTTTAGCCTTATAACTAACTTTCTTCCATCTTTGTTGTACCATAATTCCACCATATTTAGGATTTTTCAATATAGAAGAAATAGTATTTTTATTCCATTTAGTCGTTAAGTTATTTTTAAAATTTGCAAGCCTAGCTGAAGGTGGCTCTATCCCCTGTGCATTTAAACATTCCGCTATCTTTGTTAATCCATATCCGTCTAAATACAAATTAAAAATTTCCTTGACAACCTCTGTAGTTTCATCATTGGCTGGTACTAATTTTATAGTTTTTACATCTCCATTATAATATTCTAAGAACTTATAGCCATAAGGGGGTTTACTAGCTATAGATGATCCTCTAATCATTCTTTCCTTTAGTGCACTTTTAACTCTTTTACTGCAATCCTTAATATACATCTCATTTAAAATATTTTTAAATGGAATTATATCATCAAACTCATTTTCAGTATCTACATTATCTAATACACTTACAAATCTAACCTCTTTTATTTTAAAATATTCTTCTAAATAATATCCTGCCAAAATATAGTTACGTGAAAATCGTGATAAATCCCTAGTAAGAACCATATTAATTCTTTTATCATCTATATCCTGTTTTAGCTTTTGAAAACTTTCTCTATCAAAAGTAGATCCTGATACTCCTTTATCCTTATAAATTTCAATTAAGTTATACTTATTATTTTTATCTTCTTTCCTCTTTAGTTCTAACCATTTTTTTAAATTTGCTATTTGAGAAGGAATAGATTCACTTTGGACTTTTTTATCTGTACTTACCCTAACATAAATTCCAACATTCCAAACCTTATTCATCTATATCCTCTCCCTCTAATAGAGAAGATGTTTTCTTTAATCTTCTACTTAATTTATCTATTCTCTCATCGATTAGCTCGTCCACTATTTTTTCTAAGGATTCTTTGCCATAATATACATCTACTTTTATTTTGTCTTTCTCCATAATAACCCCTATTTTATTGCTATTATTATATTAGTATTAATTACATATCTAATTTATTAATATTTTATAAAATAAAAAAATAAAAGCCACTTATTATCCTAAGTGACTTTTTATGAAATAGTTTTTAACTTTATTTTTTAGCTAAATATTTTCTTATATCAAATGCAACTGCGGCTATAATTATAATACCCTTTATTACCTGTTGCCAGTAAGCTGACACCCCAAGAATAACCATTCCATTATTTAATACTTCAAATATTAGAACACCTGTAATTATTCCTGAAACCTTACCAATACCACCTGATGTAGAAACTCCCCCTATAGTAGCTGCTGCTATAGCGTCTAATTCATACATTAATCCATAGTTATTAGTAGCTCCACCTGTTCTTGCTGCTAACAATGCACCTGCTAGTCCATATAATGCACCTGCTAAAGCATATACCTTAATTAAAGTTGTATTAATATTTACTCCTGAAACTTCAGCTGCTGCTGGATTCCCTCCTATAGCATATATATTTTTTCCAAAACGTGTCTTATTTAAAATAAACCACATAACTAAAGATACAACAATAGCTATTATTATAAGATTTGGTATACCTAACATTTTACCTGATGCAATAGTAGTAAAGTCATTTCTTAATCCGCCAATAGGTTGTGCATTTGTATAAATACATGCTACCCCATATACAATAACCATTGTACCTAATGTAGCTATAAATGGTGGTACTTTTAAATACGCTACAACCACACCATTAATTAATCCTATTAATAATCCAACAGCAATAGCTATTAGTATAGGAAATATTAAAGGCATATTTGGTAAATTTCCAAATAACTTATATGCATAATCTGGTTTTTGTAACAAGGATGCTGCTATGCAGGCAGTTAATCCAACTGTACGTCCTGCTGATAAGTCTGTACCTCTTGTGATTAATGCACCACCAACACCTAGTGCAATGATTATACGAACTGATGATATTATTAAAACATTAGTTATATTACCCATTGATAAAAAGCTACTGTCTAAAATTCCTATACTAAAAAATAATACCACAAGAACTATATATATAGCATACTTACTAGTAAAATTCTTAAATGATTTCTTCTTTAAAGACTTTGTGGCTAATTCATTCATTCTTTAAAGTCCTCCTTAATACTAAAATTGAGTAGCATAATTCATAATTAATTCTTGATTTGCTTCCTTACCATTTAGAACTTTGGTCATCTTTCCATTACACATAACCATTATTCTATCTGACATTCCTAAAAGCTCAGACATCTCTGAAGATATCATTATAATGCTTTTGCCCTTTTTGGCTAAATCAGCTATTATGCAATAAATTTCATACTTCGCCCCAACATCTATCCCCCTTGTTGGTTCATCAAGTATTAAAATATCAGGATCAGTTAAAAGCCAACGAGAAAATAATACTTTTTGTTGGTTTCCTCCTGATAAATGTTGAATTTGAGTTTTTGAAGATGGTGTTTTTATTCTAAGTTTTTTTATGTTATCTTCTACAACTTGTTCTCCCATCTTTTTATCAAGATAAATTCCACCCTTTAAATATTTTTTTAAAGAAGCTATTAGCATATTCTCTTCAATTGATAACACAGGAATAATACCTGTTGAACGACGTTCCTCTGTTAAAAGAGCTATTTTATGTTTTTTAGCATCTATAGGACTATTTATTTTAACTTGTTCCCCATTAATTATAAGCTTGCCCTTAGAAATATTTCTAAGACCAAAAATAGCTTCCACCATTTCAGTTCTTTGAGCACCAACTAAACCAGCTATACCTAAAATTTCCCCTTTTCTAAGTTCAAAATTAATATCTTTAAAAGACTTCGAATTAATTGATGTAAAATCCTCTACCTTCATTACCACATCTGTAGGTTTATTTTCTTTTTTAGGAAAACGATTAGTCAAACTTCTTCCTACCATTTTAGAAATTATTAAATCTGTTGTTAATCCACTTGCTTCCCATGTACCTATGTATTTACCATCTCTCATTATTGTTACATCATCTGCTATTTCTAGAATTTCTTCCATCTTATGTGATATATAAATAATAGAAACACCTTGTTTTCTAAGTTTATTGATAATTTTAAATAGACCTTCAACCTCTGATTCAGTCAACGAAGATGTAGGTTCATCCATAACTATAACTTTAGAATTATAAGAAACAGCCTTTGCTATTTCTACCCCTTGCACTTGTGATACAGATAAATTAGCCATAAGTGTATCTGGTTTTATATCCATACTTACACTTTTTAACAATTCCTCTGTGTCCTTATACATCTTTTTCTCATCAACAACTTTTATAATTCCATAATTTTTTACAGGATATCTTCCTAACCATATATTTTCCATAACACTTCTATATGGTATAGGATGAAGTTCTTGATGTATCATTGAAATTCCATTATCCAAAGCTTCCTTTGAAGTTTTAAATTGAACTTCTTTACCATCTAATATAACTTTACCTTCATCTGGATTGTAGATTCCAAAAATACATTTCATTAAGGTAGATTTACCTGCTCCATTTTCCCCCATAAGAGCATGCACTGAGCCTTTTTTAATATTTATACTTACATCATCTAATGCTTTTACCCCTGGAAAGCTCTTGGATATATTCTTCATTTCTAATATATATTCTTGTGCCATAGCTTCACCTCTTTCAGCATTTTAAAAACTTCTATATTTTATTATTGCTTAAGAAGACATTCTTCTTAAGCAATAATAATCATTTAATATTTAAATTACTATTTAACTTTTGAAACATTTTCCTTTGTTATTGGTTGATATGGAACCCATTTATATTTACCATCTGTAATTCCTTCTATATCTTTAGCAACATCTTCTTTTTTAGCTAAGTCATAAGCCATATCTAAAATATATTTTCCTTGATTGTTAGCATCATTTAGAATAGTTCCATATAATTTATCTTCTTTTAATGAATCTAATGCTGGTGCCGTAGCATCAACCCCTACTACTGGAATAGATTTTTTACCATTAAAATATCCTGCAGCTTTTAAAGCTTCGATAGCACCCAATGCCATATCATCATTATTAGCAAATACTGCTTCTATTTTATCTCCATAGGATGAAAGCCAAGCAGCCATTTTTTCTTGACCTTGAGCACGTTGCCAATTAGCTGTATCACTAGCTAATTTTTCTGATTTTATTCCAGCTTCATCAAGAGCTTTAACTGAAAATTGAGTACGTAATATAGCATCTTGGTGACCTGGTTCTCCTTCTAACATAACATATTGAAGTTTTCCATCTTTATTTCTATCTGCCTCTTTATGTTTTTTCCAATACTCTCCTATTAGTTCTCCTTGCATTGTTCCGGATTCTTCAGCCTTAGCACCTACATAATAAAGCTTATCCCATTTATTCATATCTTCCTTTACAGGTTCTCTGTTAAAAAAGACTACTGGAATATCTTCTTTTTTAGCCTTATCAATAATTACAGATGCCGCTGTACGGTCAACCATGTTAACTGCTAAAACATCATATTTTTGATTTATAAAAGTGTCTATTTGGTCATTTTGAGTTGCTTGTTGTCCTTGACCATCAACTGGATTAACTGTAATTTTTACATCTTTTTCTTTTCCTAATGTTTGTGCTTCTTTTTCTATAGCCTGTCTTACTGTTGAAATAAATGTATCATCAAATTTATATAATGCTACACCAACTTTTATTTCTTTTCCATTTTTAGATTGTTCTTTCCCCTTTGCATCATTTTTTGAACATCCTACAAATCCTGTAGTTAACATTGCTGTAACAGCTATAAGAGAAACTAATTTTCTTAACCCCTTCATTTTTAAAACCCTCCTGTAAAATTTCTTTAATTTTCCGTTAATTTCTATCATAATCATAAATCTTATGAAAAATAAATAAAATACAATCCTTTGTTATCTTTCTTCAATTTATTGTGTATTTCAATAACAAAAAAATGCTATATAGCATTATACTATATAACATTTATACTATACTTTTATATTCAGTTGGACTCATTCCTTCCGCTTTTTTAAATACTCTACTAAAATAATTAGGATCACTATACCCAACAGTATAACATATTTCCTTTATATTATATCTTCCATCCTTAAGCATTTCTTTAGCTTTTGAAATTCTATACTCTGTTAGATAATCAATGAAATTAATTCCTACTTTTTCTTTAAAAACCTTGCTCAAATGATAAGTACTTAAATTCACCTCTGATGCTATCAATTCTAAAGTTATCTCCTTATTAAAATTATTATTTATATATTTTAAAGCTTCCTTCACTATTTTGTTATTTTCTTTTTCTTCATCTTTTTGTGCTATATTCTCTTGAAATTTTTGTGCTACATTTTTTTCAGATTTGTCATACTCTACATTTTCTTTTTCATATAGAATAATCTTATTTTTTTCACTACATTTAATAATAGAATCTTTAGCCTCCTTATATGATTGCTTTAAATTCTCTATTCCTTCTTTAATTGTTCCAATACCAATATATGTATTAATGTCAAATCTTTCACACATGTAATGTAATAACCTTCTTGCTATAACTAAACAATCCTGACTTTCTTTTGTATATTCTTTCTTTACTTCACAAAATACACAAATTACTTCCATATCTATTTGATATACTAAAGAATTGCAAAACCCTCTATAAAACTCATCTATATATTCTTTTATTTTTTCTATATTTTCACATGTATCACTTCTCTTTTTTACTAAAACACAATATCCTAAACCTAAATCCATATGCAACATTTCCAAATATTGCTTGTAATTCACTAACTGTAATCTATCATATATTATTCCATTAGAAATTTCATTTTTTATAGCTGGTAATACAGAATATAATTTTTCTTTTAGCTCTAATTCTTTAATTCTTTTATCTCTATTTCTTTCCAGCTCTATAATAGCATTTTTAATCTTTTCAGTTATATCTTCTTTGTTAAAAGGTTTTAAAATATATTCTTTTACATTACATTCCATAGCCTCTCTAGCATAACTAAAATAATCATATGCTGAAATAATAATAAAATATGTATCACTAAAATTCTTTCTAATTTCTTTAATTGCCTCTATACCATTTATACCTGGCATCTTTATATCCATAATTATTACTTGTGGTTTTATTTTTTCAGATATCTCAATAGCCTCTCTCCCATTCTTAGCTTCTGATATCTGAAATGTATCCTTATAATTTTTTTGAATCAATGTCCTTAGAGCTCTTCTTTCTATCTCTTCATCATCTGCAATTAAAAGATTATACATCCCCTTATCCCCCCATAGGTATCTTTAAATTTATTTCTGTTCCTTTTCCTATTTCACTAAATATATTAATAACATCCTCATTATCAAAATAAAGCCTTAACCTACTAATTACATTGGAAACACCTAAACCTGTTGTATGACCCTTGGTCTTAGAAACATCATTTCCTTTTAATATTTTTTCTATCTGTTCCTTAGTCATTCCAATACCACTATCTTTTATCTTCACAATACAGTTATCTCTTATTCTTCTAGCCGTAACTTCAATTACCCCTCCCTCTTCCTTATTTTCTATGCCGTGAATTAAAGCATTTTCTACCATAGGTTGTAATATCATTCCTGGTAACTTGACTTTTAACACACTTTTATCGATATCAACATTAAATTTTACCCTATCTCCAAACCTACATTCTTGAATATATATATATTGTTTTATAATATCGATTTCCTTTTCTACAGTTGTCACATGATCTATTGTATTTAAACTATATCTTAAAAGTTCTGCTAAAGAATTTATCATTTTCTCTGTATTTTCAGCCTCTTCTTCCATAGCTGTAATAACAATAATATTTAATGTATTAAATAAAAAATGAGGATTTATTTGTGACTGTAGCATTTTTAATCTAGACTCTTTTAGCATATTTTGAGCCATTAAATTTTTTAACTCTTCTTCTCCCAACTTTTTTTCTATATCTGCTTTTTCTTTCATTTTATTAATAAATTTATGGATTTCATCTACCATGGTATTAAATCCCATTGTAACTACATCTAATTCATATATATTAGAATTTTTAAGTTCAGGAATATTAAATTCTCCTGTAGCAACTTTATACGCAGATTCTGTTAACTGATTCAAAGGTTTAGTTACACCTTTTTCTATAGATACAGCAAAATATACTCCACTTAAAACCATAAATCCTAATATTACCAGTATTATTTTATTCTGAATTTTATTAGATTCCGTAATCGATTTACTTAATTCTTCACTATACTTTAAATATTCATTTTGCAAATCATTGGTATACTCAACAATAAAATTTGTTATGTCTCTTGTTTCTTTTAATTTAGAATAAAATATTTCACCTCTATCATATATATAAAAATTCAAAATAGAATCATTAGATACCTCTTTATAACTATCTAATGTATTTCCTATATTTTTTATAAGCATTTCTTCTTCCATAGAATTATTTACTTTTTGTAAACCAATATTCTGCAAATATTTAAAACTATCTCTACACACTTGATAATGGATAGCATAATTTTTAAGATCACTATCTGTTTTAGTTGAAAAATATTGTTCTAAAAAATTTTCTGAACTCAATATTTCTTTTTTTATATTATCTATTTTAAAAACCCTATCTATCATCTCTGTATGTACATTTTCTAAAGACCTTATGCTACTTAAAGAATAAATGTTTATAACAAGAGTAGATATAAGAAGGATCAATGTAAAACTTAATAATCTAAATTTCAAACTATTTATATGTAATACTGTTTTTATATTTACCTTCATTTTAATTCACTTAATTTCTTATGTTTATTTTTATATTTTTTTATATTTTTTTTAGTAATGACTTCTACAGGCGATATAAAATTTTTCACCTGCTTACCTTCCAAAAAATCCATCATTGTATTAACCGCCTTATATCCAAGTTCATATGCATCTGGCGCAATTGTAGCATATATTAACCCTTGATTTATATATTCTAAAGTTTCATCAAAAGCATCAAATCCTATAATTTGAACCTTTCCCTTTAACTTAATATCTGAAATTGCCCTAGCTGCCCCTATACTATCTAATGCACTAGTACAAATTATTGCCTTTACATATGGATATTCTTTTAATATTTTCTTAGTCACAAGTTCAGATTCCAAAAGATATGAATTAGAAGATTCTATAGATAAAAGTTCTATTTTTTCATATTGCTTTACATAATCTTTAACTCCTTTAACTCGCTCTATTTGATTTATATTATTTTTTCCACCCATTATTATAGCAATCTCACCTTCCCCCTTTAATTTATCAATTAAAGTTTTTGCAGCTAATCTTCCTGCATTATAATTATTGATTCCTATGTAGGCTTGTCTAGAAGAATCTTTTACATCACTATCTATTGTCATAACAGCTATTCCCTTATCCTTAGCTTTCTCTATAGATTTTTTCATTTTCTCTTCTTGTAGAACATAAGTTAAAATTCCATCCTGTTTAGATGCTATTCCTTTGTTCATTAGTCTAATATTTTCTACAATATAATTCCCCTCTGCACCATTGTATTCTAAAAAACAATTTCTATCTCTTGCAGCTTCTTCAGCCCCACTTTTTATATTAATCCAATAAGGATTTGTTTTTATATGTGCCAATAACATAATTCTCTTTTTATCCTCACTTACATTTTTATCAATATTATGGGGGGAATTTTTAAATGTAAAAAATATTGTTATCGCACTAATAATTATAACAACTCCTACAAAAAAAATTTTAAATCCTTTCAAAAGCTCACCCCATTTATTTTTTAATTAACTTAATCTTCTCCATATTCTAAAATTAATTATATCATAAATGTAATTTATATATAATATAAGCAAAAAAGACCCTTAGGGTCTTTAAAGAGGTTTCTTTATTGGCTGGTTCAACAAATATATTTTCTTCTTTTATTTCTGGTAACTCTTTAGTTACTTTAGAATAATAACCTTTATTAGTAACAATATAAATATTTTCCTTTGGTACCACAGGAGAAATTCTATCTATAGTATTTTTTAAAAAACTTTTCCCATTTATAATATTTAAAAATTGCTTAGGATTTTCATTTCTTGATAGAGGATACAATCTTGTACCTTTTCCTCCTGCTAATATTAAGGCATATAGCACTAAAAAACACCTCTGTAAATTAGTTATACACTATATTATGAAACATTTATAAAAGTAGTGAATACTTTCACCTTTACTTTAAGTTATAACAATATTATATAAGTATATCTTTTTTCTTAAATGTAATATGTGCTATAGCATAACAAATAACTCCCCATATCACTAATACAGTTACTGCTTTTCCTACTCCAACACTAGGATCACCTAATTGATGTATTAAGTTTCCACTTACAATTCCACCAGCATCTGAATATGATAAAAAACAATATGGCATAAATTTATTAAAAAATGATATTCCAGATCCTAAAAATTGAATTCCTATAATAGATATTATAGAAGCAGCCATAGATACCATACTACTCTTAACAATTGTTGAAAACATAAATGCAAAAGAACAACAAATTATTATATACAATACTTGTAATAATATTAATAACATCGCTATTTTCCAAATTGGCATTAGCCTAGAAGAATTAATCACAGGAATAATATCATGGGCTCCTTGTAAATTAATAGTTTTATCAAACATGTACTTAATACCATATATAACTGGTTCATTAGGATTACCAAAGCCTTTAGTCAATCCTATCCCTAAGAAAAACAAAAACTCTCCACTTAAAATCATTGTTACTGCTGTTATAATTAAAGCAATAAACTTAGATAATAATACCTTACCTCTTGATATAGGTTGTATAAGCAAAAACTTCATAGTAGCTGGTGTATACTCCCCTGATACCATATCTGAAGAAAAAATTATAATTCCAAAAGTTAAAAATGTTACACCTAAAACTTCTATAACACGCTTAAGAAAATTAAATCCATTCAGCATATATGCTGGTGTGGGCTTTACATTATTTTTTAAATAATATTTATTTAACTGAATTTCACCTCTAAGTTCTTCTAAACACTTATCATGTTCTTTTTTTCTAGACTCATATTCTGTTTGTAAACTTTTAAGTTCTATTTCCTTTTTTTCTTTCCAATCAACATTTTTATTTGTTCTAATTTCTTGTCTTAAAATCTCTATTTGTTCATTTAAACTTGTAATTTCTTCATTGTATCTTGCTTCTATACTTTTAACTTCTTTTGGATATTGTTTCTTTTCACTTTCACAACTTTCTTTTGAAGCTCTTAAATTTTCTTGAAGTTGTTCTAATTTAAATTGAGGCTTTTCATTATTTATGCCATTCTTTTCCCCTTTATATTCCGAGAATGTAAAACATCCTAGTAAAAGTATAAAACCTATAAAAATTACCCAAGTCTTAGGCTTACCTAATAATTTAGTAATCTCATTTTTTATTAAAACCAACATTATCTTTCTCCCCCTTCTACTAATTCCATATATCTTTGTTCAACACCTTTATGCTTGATGTAAAATTCTAAAAGTTCTACATCGTTATTAACCAATAATTTTATAGTAGAAGAAACTTTTTTCATATCTACGACAATATTTATTAACTCCTTATCTTCTTTAATACTTCTAACATCTTCTAATGTATTTAGCACATTTTTACATTTGTCTTTATTTTTAGAATGTATAACTAATGTTATATTATTTTGTTCTTCTTCATTTTCTTTTAAACTTTCGATAGATTGAATTTGGCCTTTTTTTATAAAAGCAACAGTATCACATAATTCTTGAACTTCACTTAATATATGTGATGATATAAATACAGCTGTACCTCTTTTTCTAGCTGCTGTTCTGACTATTTCTCTAAAGTCTAATATTCCCGATGGATCTAATCCATTTGTAGGCTCATCTAATATTAATAATTTAGGATTAGATATTAGTGCCGCTCCAAGTCCTAATCTTTGTTTCATACCCAAAGAATACTTTTTAACTTTTAAATCTATTTTTTCTTTTAATCCTATAGTTTCGATTATTTCATCAACTTCTTTTTTAGATATTCCTCTAATTCTAGCTATCTGCATTAAATTTTCTCTTCCTGAAAGATAGGTATATAACTCTGGATTTTCTACTACTGCTCCAACCTGTTCAAGTGCTTTTTCCCTATTCTTACTTAAATCATTTCCCATAATACTAATACTTCCTTTGGTTGGATGTATTAGTCCTACTAACATTCTTATAGTAGTAGTTTTTCCTGCACCATTAGGCCCTAAAAATCCAAAAATCTCCCCTTCTTTTACCGAAAAATCTATTCCCTGTATTATTTCACTCTTTCCTAAAGTTTTATATAATCCCTTTACTTCTAAAACATTCATATCCTCTCTCCTCCCTTTTAAATAAATTTTAATGTACAAATACCTAAATGTAAATAATTTCAATGTCTATTTAAGTTTATCTTAACTTTAACGTAAGATTTTAATACTTTCTTAAGAATTTTTTCTAATTTAAATGAAAAAAACACAATAATAAAATGTGAAAACATTTTATTATTGTGTTTTTATAACTAATATTACATCTTATTCTGCTTTATTTTCTTTTTCCTTAACCTTATCTTCTTTTATATCTTTATTTTTAAGTTGCTTATTATCTTTTTTAACTTTTTCCTTTTTATCTTCTTTTTCTTTTATAGTTGCCACTTCAAATCTAAAACCATTTTTATCATTCATTTGAACTAAAATTTCAAAATCATCATTATTATCTTCATCATTAACAATTTCTTTTCTTTCTTTTGTTGGAATCTTGTCTGCAAAAGTTCTAAAAAGTTCTTCTTTAAAATATTCTGCATCTATTCTTGGAAAACCAGATAAAAGTTCAAATCCATGTTCTAATGCCTCTTTAGTTTCTTCTATATTATATTTAAAATAATATTTTCCAGTTCTCTTGCATAATTCTCCTATTTTAAATTCCTTTTGTTCTTCATTTCTCCAAAATAAATATAATGTTTCTTTTTGTTCTATACCCACTACTCTACACCTCTTTATAAATTTTATACTAGCTCAAAAAAGCTCTTTCCTTCATCAATACTTTCTACATGGAAAAATTCACAAACTGTTGCCCCTATATCGCTTAAACTTTCTCTCAACCCTATACTATTACTTTTAAGTTGTTTTTTGTATACAATAACAGGTACTTTTTCTCTTGTATGTCTTCCATGACCTATAGTTGGATCATTACCATGATCTGCTGTTATAATAAATAAATCATCATCATTTATTATATTTTTAATTTCACCAATAAAACTATCAATTATTTCTAATTGTTTTCCATATAAATTTTTATCTTGAAGATGACCAGCTAGATCGGTTTCTTGTATATTTATAAATAAAAAACCTTCATTAAAATCTTCTAATATTTTTAAGGTTTTTTTTATTATATCACTAGTATGTATTCCTGACACTTTTTTTATGTTATTCATACTTATAATATCACTAACTTTTCCTACTAAAACTACAGGTATGTTATTTTCTACAAGCTTCTTAATACAATGTCCTTCATTACTTATACCAGCACCTAAATGAACTACTTTGTACCCTCTATTATACAAATTGGCTTTTTCGGCATTTATACCAATATATTCATTAAATCTTATTTCTATGCACTCTTTTAGCTCTTCTAAATTTATATTACACTTTACAACAGCTATTCTAGGTATCTCTACCACTTCTCTTACTTTTTTGCCTATTTCCAATACAACATTAAAATCTGAATTTTCATCTCCTAAGACAGTATATAATTGTCCTTTTTCCCCCTCTATATTATCCGAAATTATTACCTTATTGTCTACTATTAAATAAGATTTATTAAGTTTTTTCTCTACGTTAACACTATAACCGCTGTTTCTTAAAAAATTATATATTTTATCTATATACTCAGAAAATGATTTTAAAATAGGTTTTGTAAGTTTTGCTCCTACAATTTCATAATGTCCATAAAAAGAATCGGCACCTTCATGCTTTAAATTACTAACTCCCCAAATACAATTATTACTCTTTTTAAATGACTCAACCTCTTCTCCTAAACAATTTATTAATCCTAAATTTTCTAGGTTGTTTAACTTTAACATAGAATTATGTTCAAGTACATGTTTTAAGGTATTACTTCCTATATCATTAGGTCTATCTTTTTTTACATCATCCATTTCTCCAATTCCTAAACTGTCAATTACAAGAAGAATTGCTCTTTTCATAAAATCACCTTCTTATGTTTATAATTCTACTCTTAGAACTTAAATATACAAAGTATTTTTAATACAAAAGGCACAGTTATACCTTTAATTTTAAAGTTATAATGTGCCTTTTAATGTATTTTTATTTCATTTAAGCTATTTAACAACCTCAACAGCTAATTTTAATAATTCTCCATTGATTTTAACTTCATTATATTCTTTATCCTCATTGTAAAGAATTTCTACTGTAAGAGTTTCTTTCATTATAGTATCTTCATATTTTCTGATAACAGCCTCTAAGTTTTCATTTTCTGAAACATAAAGCTTAATTTTATCTGCTACTTCAAAACCACTATCTTTTCTCATGTTTTGAACTTTGCTTAAAATTTCTCTAACATGACCTTCTTCTCTTAACTCTTCAGTTATAGTAGTATCTAAAAGAACTCCTATTTCACCTTCACCAGCGAAAGCATATCCCTCTAAACCTTGCATAGTTACTAATAAATTCTCTTTATTAAGTTCTATTTCATTTCCCTCAATGTTAATTACTACATTTTCACCTGAATCAATTTTTTGAGCCAATTCCATTTGATTTTGTTCAGAAATAGCTTTTCTAATTTGTGGTATTAGCTTGCCATAGCTTCTACCAAGCACAGGAAGATTAGGCTTAATTTCAAATTTAACAAATTTAGATACATCTGCACCAAACTCTATTGCTTTAATATTAAGTTCGTCTTTTATAATATCTCCATAATACTCTGGAATAGCCTTTGTAGATAATAACATCGTAGAAAGTGGTTGTCTGTTCTTAATATTAGCACCATTTCTTGCTGCCCTACCTAATTTAACAACTTTATAAGCTAAATCCATTTCTTTTTCTAAGTCAACATTAATTAATTTTTCATTATATCCTGCCCACTTACATAAATGAATACTTTCTGGTTCATTCTTATCTAAAGTAACAACAAGATTTTGATAAATTTCTTCTGTCATAAATGGAACAAATGGTGCTGCAATCTTACATACATTTACAAGTACATTATATAATGTTACATAAGCACCTATCTTATCATTTGTTAATTCTTCTGACCAATATCTAGATCTATTTCTTCTTACATACCAGTTAGATAATTCATCAACAAATCCTTCTAAAGCTAAAGCTGCCTGAGTTATTCTGTAATTATCTAAATCCTCTTCTATAGTCTTACATAGTGAATTTAATTTAGAAATAATCCATTTATCCATTACATTTTCAGATACAAAATCTTTATACTCTAATGGATTAAATTTATCTATTTCAGCATATAAAACATAGAATGAATATACATTCCATAACGTTCCTAAGAATCTTCTACCAGTTTCCGCAACATCATCTTCTGAAAATCTAGTTGGTAACCATGGAGCACTAGCTGTATAGAAATGCCATCTAGCTGCATCAGCACCTTCATGCTCTAAAACATCAAATGGATCAACTACATTACCTTTATGTTTAGACATTTTAATTCCTTTTTTATCAAGCACGTGACCTAAAACTATGCAATTTTCAAATGGAGCCTTATTAAATAAAGTAGTTCCTATTGCTTGTAATGTATAGAACCAACCTCTTGTTTGGTCTACAGCTTCTGAAATAAACTGTGCTGGGAAGTTTTGCTCAAAAATTTCTTTATTTTCAAATGGATAGTGATGTTGAGCAAATGGCATTGACCCTGAATCAAACCAACAATCAATAACTTCTTTGGTTCTCTTCATTTCTTTTCCACAATGAGGACAGTTTAAATGTACCTCATCTATATATGGCTTATGAAGTTCGATACCTTCTTTTACATCAATACCTTTTTTCATAAGTTCTTCTCTACTACCTATGCATTCTTTATGGCCACATTCGCATTCCCAAATAGGAAGTGGAGTTCCCCAGTATCTATCTCTACTGATACCCCAGTCAATATTATTTTCTAAGAATTTACCCATTCTTCCGTTTTTAATATTATCTGGTAACCAATTAATGCCTTGGTTATTCTTTATAAGATTTTCTTTAACCTTAGTAGTTTTTACAAACCAACTATCTTTAGGATAGTATAAAAGTGGAGTATCACATCTCCAACAATGTGGGTATGAGTGAGTAAACTTTTCTGACTTATAAAGCATATTATTTTCTTTCATATACTCTAAAATCTTAGGATCCGCTTTCTTAACGAATAATCCTTTCCAAGGTTCTACTGAATCTACAAAACATCCACTTCTATCTACTAAGTTGATTAATGGTAAATCATTTTGTTTACATACAAGATTATCATCTTCACCATAAGCTGGTGCTGTATGAACTATTCCTGTACCATCAGTTAAAGTAACAAAATCACCATGGATTACAACAAAAGCTTTTTCTTTAGGAGTTTCAAACTTAAATAACTGTTCGTATTCCATTCCTAAAATTTCTTCACCTTTAAATTCTTTTAGAATAGTATACTCACCATCTAAAACCTTAGGTGCTAATTCCTTAGCTAATATATAAACTTCACCGTTATTTTCAACTTCTACATAATCATATTTTTTATTAATTGTAAGAGCTATGTTACTTGGTAATGTCCAAGGAGTTGTAGTCCAAGCTAAGAAATATTTATTTTCTTCACCTTTAACTTTAAACTTAACAAAAGCAGTAGCTTCCTTTACATCTTTGTATCCTTGTGCAACTTCGTGAGAAGATAAAGCTGTTCCACATCTTGGGCAATAAGGCATAATCTTATGTCCTTGGAATAATAATTCTTTATCCCACATTTGTTTTAATGCCCACCAAACTGACTCTATGTAGTTATCATGATATGTTACATATGGATTATCCATATCAACCCAATAACCTAATTTTTCAGACATTTCTTTCCAAAGACTAGTATATTTAAATACACTATCTTTACATTCCTTAACAAATTTTTCTACACCATACTCCTCAATTTGTTCCTTACCAGATATGCCAAGCATTTTCTCAACTTCAAGTTCAACTGGTAAACCATGAGTATCCCATCCAGCTTTTCTTAAAACCTTATATCCCTTCATAACCTTATATCTAGGAATTAAGTCTTTCATAACACGAGTTAAAACGTGACCTACATGTGGTTTTCCATTAGCTGTTGGAGGTCCATCATAAAAAGTAAAATATTCTCCATCTTCATTTAAATCGAAGTTCTTTTGTATTATATCCTTATCATTCCAAAACTTCGCAATTTCTTTTTCTCTAGCAACATTATTTTTTGAATTATCAATTTTATTATACATATCTTTACTCCTTTCATACCTATTAAAATTATACCCATACTATTTAAAAATAAAAAAACTTCGCCCTTAATAGGACGAAGCATATCTTCTTCGTTATACCACCTATGGTAGTTTAAAATATTTCAAGTACTTAAAATTTTAAATTTTGCATACCCTATTCTTTAACGCAGAATTACGTAAAAGCTTACTTATAATTTTCAGCCTTAAGCTCCTAGGTGATTTTCATCCATTCTCCACTATGGGTTTCCACCATTCCCCACTCTCTTAAAGTTTACAAATAAATTACTCTTCCTAATCAAAGCTTTTTTGTATCTATTATAATTATTTTTAATTATAATATACACATTTATTCTTGTCAAACATATATATTTATTAGAATAAATCTAAATTAACAATATAATTTATGGTACAGAAATATCCTACTCGTCTAAGAAATTTTGTAATCTTTCATAATATTGAGCATTTATTTTTTTCTATTGTATATATCATAAGATTGTTTTGTTATAAAATTACTATAATTTAAAAGCCCTTATATTAACAATTGTTTCCTTATAATTTGTATTTACCTAATAATTGTTATAATGCTTAAAATTAAGTATAATATTAATGTTATGTTTAATTTTATGTAGAAGATAATTAGTTATGTAAAATTTACATAATTACTTATAAATATTTATATAGGCTTTATAATTTTTTTACAATTTTCTTGTATACTAAATATATAAAATATTAAAATATATATTATGTGATTAAATTAAGGAGTGATTCTATTTGAATATAAAATGGTTAGGACATTCTAGTTTCTTGATTACTTCCAATAAGACTAATACAAAAATCTTAACAGATCCTTTTCCTAATACTATAGGATATAAAACATATAATGATTATGCAGATATAGTAACCATAAGTCATCATCATTTTGATCATAATTGCTTAGATAATATTAAAGGCGATTATGTAGTTATACATAAAGTTGGCGAACTTTTGGCTCACAATATAAAATTTACTTGTTTCCCTTCTTTTCATGATGAAGTTAAAGGTGCAAAACGAGGAAACAATAGCATTATAAAGTTTTGTATAGATGGAATTAATATTTGTCATTTAGGAGACTTAGGACATATGCTAAGTGATTCTCAAATAAAGGATTTAGGAGAAATAAATGTTTTACTTATACCAGTAGGTGGTAACTATACCATAGACAATATCCAAGCTTTTGAATTGTGTCAAAAAATAAATAGTAACATTGTAATTCCTATGCACTACAAAACACCTGATTTAAATTTTGAACTTGATGACTTGGAAAACTTTTTAATAAAAATGGGCAATTATGCAAACCTTAATACTAATGAACTAATCATAGATAATAGAGCTTCTATTTGTGAATTTAAAAATAAAGTTATAATTTTAGATTATTAATTATAATTCTATCTTTTTTAAAAAACACTTTACAAATTATATTAATTTATTTTAAGATTATATATATTTTATTAAAAACATAATGAAATTCGAATTTATAGTCTTTATTTGACAAAGGAGTGATTTATACAATGCGCAAACATGTACCTGTAATTAAAGGAACTCTTAGAAGCCATATGCTTGAAATGCCTACTGCCATAAGAGATGCTAGTGGTATATCAATTTTTGGTAAACGTTTAAAATCTTTTGTTTTTACAACGGATGTTGCTATAATAAAAAACACTAATGCTGATGCTATTATAGCCGTATATCCTTTCACTCCTCAACCTATAATCACAGAATCCCTAATCATGGCTGCTGACGTACCTATCTTCTGTGGTGTTGGCGGAGGAATCACTACCGGCAAAAGAGTAGTTAATTTAGCCCTTGATGCAGAATTTAAGGGTGCTTTAGGAGTAGTTGTTAATAACCCAACTCCAAATGAAGTTATACGTCAAATGAGAGAGATGATAGATATTCCTATTATTGTGACTGTGGTATCTGAATACGAAGATATAGCCGCAAGAATCGATGCTGGAGCTACTATTTTAAATGTTTCTGGTGCTAAACGTACTCCATACATAGTAAAAAAGATACGTGAGAAGTATCCTGAATTTCCTATTATAGCTACTGGTGGCCCTAATGAAAATTCAATAAGACAAACTATAGAGGCTGGTGCCAATGCCATTACTTATACTCCACCTGCTACAGCAGATATATTAAACGAAATAATGTTAAGTTATAGAGATAACTATGAAAGCTATTATGAAGATGATCTTAATAAATAAATATATTTTCATAATATATAAAAATACCTATTAGTTTTTTATAAACCAATAGGTATTTTTTATATTTTTAATAATCAATTTTAACTATTTTATTTAATTTCAAACTTTCTTTAACATCAATAATCCTCTGATTACTGGAACCTCTAAATTTCAATCTTGTATCTTTTAGTTCTTTAATAAAGGGTCCATCAACAAGCACATCTATATTATAAAGTAACTTTTCCCAAGAAGATTTTTCAATTAAATGCTGCTGTATATATTCGAAAGTATAGCCTGTATAACACCATATATTTAAATTAAGCTCTTTTAATTCTAAAGCAAATTCCGCAAAGTTTTCACTTTGTTCAAATGGGTCTCCCCCACTAAAAGTTATTCCAGTAATTATAGGATTTTCTTCTACATCTTTAACTAATTCTATAATATCGAATAATTCTCCTCCAGTAAAACTATGTGTATGCTTATTAAAACAGCCTTCACAATTATGCGTGCACCCTTGAGAAAAAAATACTCTTCTCATTCCTGGTCCATTAACCAAACTTTCATATATGATTCCAGAAAGTCTTATTATACCTTCTTGTTTTTTCATAATACTCATCACCTTAACTTACATAGTCAGTATAACCACTTTTATGACTTTCATGAGTTACTCTATCTTTTCTTTCATGGTATTTTCCTGGTCCAAATCTTTCATCTAAGCTTAAATATCCTGTTACCCTAGAAATTCCTTGTATATTTTTACCATTACATACTGGGCAAGACTCTTCTCCACTTTGAAGATATGTTCCACATTCTCTGCAATATCTTATATGAAAATTAATTCCTAAATAACTTATATTTGTTCTCTTATACGCATAGTCTAGTATACTTTTGATAGTTTCTCCTGTTGGACAATCATCTACCTCTAAATATGTTATATGTCCACCATTACATAAATTATGATATGGAGCTTCTATATCAATCTTTTCCTTAATAGATATTGGATGTCCAACTGGTACATGATAACTATTAGTATAATAATCCTTATCCGTAACTCCCTTAATTTTTCCGAATATCTTTTGATCTTGCAGTATAAATCTTCCACTTAATCCCTCAGCTGGAGTTGCATATGTACTCCAATTTAATGAAGTTTGTTTTATAAGCTTATCTGTATAATTTCTAATAAAAGTTATTATTTTTATTCCTAATTCTTTTGCTTCTTTAGTTTCTCCATGATGATGTCCTGTAAGGGCAATTAATGTTTCTGCAAGTCCTATAAATCCAATAGCCCATGAACCTTGTTTTAAAATTGGTTCTATAGAATCCTCTGGTCCTAAATCTTCACAACCTTTCATTAGTCCTTGTCCTGCAACAAATGGTAGGTCCTTAACTTTAAGTTTCTTTAATATCTCATACCTATGAAGTAGAGACTCTTTTGCTAATTCTAATCTATTCTCTAAAAGTTCAAAGAACTTATTCTCATTATTTTTCGCCATTAATCCTAATCTTGGAAGATTAATTGTTGTTGGTGCAATATTTCCTCTTCCTTTTGTACCAGGTTCACCATTGCAATTACTACATACATAAGTTCTGCAACCCATAGTAGCTGGCATTACACCTTGATCATAATATTTTTTATTAAAATCTGCATCTATATTCATAAATGTAGGATTCATTCTCTTACTAGCAACATCACAAGCAAGTTTATATAGATAGAAGTAAGGATCTCCCTCTTCTCTATTAACCCCTTCTTTTACCCTAAAAATAATATTAGGAAAAATAGGTTGTTCTCCCTTGCCTAATCCCTTTTCATATTCTAATAAAAACAATTCACAGACTAACGCTGCATCTTCTGAATGTGGTATTCCTAAATTAATAGAACTAAATGGAACCTGTGAACCTGCCCTTGAATGCATAGTATTTAAATTATATACAATTCCCTGCATTGCTTGACTTATAGTTTTTCTAAGTTTTTTATTTAATAACTCTTTAAGTTGTTCCCCTTGAATTCCATACTCTTCAAGTTCTTTTTTTATTTCTTGTCTAGTAGGATCTACAAATACTGCCATATCATTATCGAAATCTGGATGGGACTGTCCACCAAACATATCATTTTGGGTAGACTGTAAAAGAATACATGAAAGTTCAGCTGCTGACTCTATTCTCTTCGGTCTATTAATCGTTCCATAGCCAGTATTAAACCCTCTTTCCAAAATTTCTTTAGTCGGAATGTGTAGACAGTTAACTGTAAGATTATACGAATCTAAATCATGATAATATAAATCTCCGTTTTCATGCAATTTAGCCATTTTTTTAGGCATCATAGCTAAGTTATGCCACTTATTAGACTCGGAAGCTATTCTAAGAAGCTTAGAACTAAAATTATTTCCAACATTAGCGTTATCTCTATCTGTTTCTACCCCAATCTTATCAATTGCTTTCATAAGATCAGATTTTATTTCTCTTATTCTATTTCTTTCTCTTCTATAATTAGAGTATGCTACTCCTATTTCTCTATGTCCATTACTTAAAAGCATGTCTTCAACTTCATTTTGAATATCTTCAACACTTAATTCTTCTCTCTCTAAAGCTTCTAACTTCTTTAAAGCTCTCTCCTTCAGTTTATTTATTTCCTCTTCACCGATTATGTACCCAATTTCATCCGCTGCACCTTTGATTGCCTTAAAGACTTTGGAGGAATCAAATCGAACTCTTCGTCCATCACGCTTTACAACATATAGCATATTTTTTAGCCTCCTTATACAATATATTGTTTGCCATACTCGGATTATTATACTATTTTAATCTCTTATAATCAATTTTAATTTAATCTTTAAATCCTACACTACGTTTAATTTTAATAAATTTTCTCTTGTTTTATTCTGTTTTTATTCATGTAATGTATTTTATTATGGTAAATTATGCATACATAGGCATTTAGCCTACTTTCACTTTTTTTACCTAAAATTCAAAAAAATCTTTAAAAAATTTTTTAATTATTTTTTATTTTTTGTGTACGCATATTGATTTTAATTCCATATAATGATAGTATAATATAAACATATGAATATATGATCATATGTTTATATTATACTTATAAAGGAGATGACTTAATGAAAAAAAGTAATACCTCTAACTCAAATATAGATTTTTGTGAATGTAAAACTCTTCATCAAGATATAATAAATAAAGTTAATACTGAAATGTTAGATGAAGATACTCTACAAGATGTTTCAGATTTATTTAAAGTCTTTTCTGACTCTACAAGAATAAAAATAATTTTTGCACTATTTAAATCTGAAATGTGTGTTTGTGATATAGCAGCTTTACTTCAAATGAATCAGTCTGCTATTTCTCATCAATTAAGAGTTTTAAAACAATCCAGACTTGTTAAATACAGAAAAGAAGGAAAATCGGTTTATTATTCTCTTGATGATGATCACATAAAACAAATATTTCATATGGCCTTAGATCATATAAATGAAATTTAGTTAATTATGAGGTGATATAATGAATAAAGAAAATATTCTAATATTAAAAGGTTTGGATTGTCCAAACTGTGCAGCTAAAATTGAATCTAAAATAAAAAGTTTAGCCAATATCCAAGAATGTACTTTGAATTTTTCAACTTTAACACTTTCTTATATACTAAAGGATGAATCTATAAAAGAAGAAACGTATGCAGAAATTAAATCTATAATTCATAAATTAGAACCTGATGTAGAAATTATGTCAAAGAATAAACCATGTAGCTCTACTGCTACAGTAGAACTTATCTTAGAAGGACTTCATTGTGCCAATTGTGCTGCTAAGATTGAAAATAAGGTTAATGAACTTCCTAATGTTCATAAAGCTATTTTTAATTTTTCCACTTCAATTTTAACTCTTGAGATAAATAATAAGACTTCTAAAAATGATATTTTTACTGAAGTTAAAAACATTGTTAATAAAACTGAACCTGATGTAGTTGTAAAATTTAAGAAATCAAATAACTCATCAAATAAATCAAATACTGAACAAGAATCTCCATTATCTTTAATAAACAAAAAAGATTTTATTAGAATTGGTATTGGTACTATATTATTTTTAGTTGCTCTTATAGGTAAATTTACCTTTTATACAGAATTAACTCTTTTTATAATAAGTTATTTAAGTATAGGTGGAAAAGTCTTAATTAAAGCTTTAAAGAACTTTAAAACTGGGGAAATTTTTGATGAAAACTTTTTAATGGTTATAGCAACTTTAGGTGCTTTCGCTATTAAGGAATTTCCTGAAGCTGTGGCTGTTATGCTATTTTACGAAGTTGGCGAAACTTTCCAAAATATAGCCGTTAATCGTTCAAGAAAATCAATTGCTGACTTAATGGATATAAAACCTGATAAGGCTAACTTAAAAGTTGGTGACTCTATAGAAGAAGTATCTCCTGACGATGTTTCTATAAATGATATTATACTTGTTAAACCTTTTGAAAAAGTACCACTTGATGGTATAGTAATCGAAGGTGAATCCTCTGTTGATACTTCTGCCTTAACAGGAGAATCTTTACCAAGAAATATAAAAGTTAAAGATGAAGTGTTAAGTGGATTTATAAACCAAAATGGAATGCTTTATGTAAAGGTTACAAAATCATTTTCACAATCTACAGTTTCTAAAATTTTGGATTTAGTTCAAAATGCAGGCTCAAAAAAAGCCGAAGCTGAAAAATTTATTACTAAATTTGCAAAGGTATATACTCCTTTAGTAGTTATTTGCGCTATTGCACTTACATTTATACCTCCAATGTTTATAAAAGATTCAGTTCTATCAGACTGGGTTAGAAGATCTCTTATATTCCTTGTAGTCTCTTGTCCTTGTGCATTAGTAATTTCTATACCACTTGGTTTCTTTGGTGGAATCGGTGCTGCATCTAAAAAAGGTGTCTTAATAAAAGGAAGTAATTATTTAGAAGCTCTAAACTCTGTAGATACTATTGTATTTGACAAAACTGGTACACTAACTAAAGGTATTTTTGAAGTTACAGAATTAAATACTACAAATTCAGCTTCGGAAGAAGAATTATTAAGATATGCAGCAATTTGTGAAAGTTATTCCTCTCATCCTATAGCTAAGTCTATAATTTCTGCATATAACAAACCAATAGATAAAAACATGCTAAAAAATTATGAAGAAATAGCTGGACATGGCACAAAAGTAGATTTCGAGAAAAACACAATTTTAGTAGGAAACTCTAAATTAATGGATAAATTTGAAATTACTTTTAAAAAATGCGAAAGTACAGGAACTGTAGTATATATTGCAGTAAATAATCAATTTATAGGTAGTATTGTTATTTCTGACAAAATTAAACAAGATTCTGTAGAAGCTATTAATCAATTAAAATCTAGTGGAATAAATAATACAATTATGTTAACTGGTGATAATAAAATTACAGCTGAAAAAGTAGCAAAGGAATTAAAATTAGATACATTTTATGCGGAACTGTTACCACAAGAAAAGGTAAAAATATTTGAAGAAATTTTACAAGGTAAAAAAGGTAAATCTAAAGTGGCCTTTGTTGGAGATGGAATAAATGATGCACCTGTTTTGGCCAGAGCTGACATTGGTATAGCAATGGGTGGTCTTGGTTCTGATGCGGCAATAGAAGCCGCTGATATGGTTATAATGAATGATGAGCCTTCAAGAATATTTGATGCTCTTAAAATATCTAAATTCACCCGTAAAATTGTTACACAAAATATAATTTTAGCTCTTGGAATAAAACTTTTAGTTCTTATATTAGCAGCATTGGGTCTTGCTAATATGTGGGAAGCAGTTTTTGCAGATGTAGGTGTAGCTCTATTAGCTATACTAAATTCTATGAGAATTTTAAAACTAAAATAATTATATATACGTTGTAAATTATTACAATATAAACTATAATATACATGCAGTATTTAATAAGCACTTTTAAAATTAAATTTTTTGTGCTAGGGGTGTCAATTAGACTGAGAAATACCCTCGAACCTGATCTGGTTAATCCCAGCGTAGGAAAGCATAATATCTTATATGTATATTATATGAGTATTTCTTATACCTCCTGCACATTATTTTAAGGAGGTTTTTTATATGCCAAAAGAACTATTTTCCGTTCCAAACATATTATCTGTTTTAATTGTTCTAGTTCTTTTACTTTTATTTATTAGAATAAAAAAAGTAAAATTAACTACCTCTTCAATAGTAACTATTGGACTTACCATTGCTATAGCTACAGTGCTAGGTCAATTTAGATTATTTAAAATGCCCCAAGGTGGAAGTGTTACACCTGGTAGTTTAATTCCAATTCTTTTATTGTCTTTTATCTATGGACCTGAAATTGGAATGTTAGGAGGTTTTATTTTAGGTATACTAAATTTATTTTTAGGAGGATATGTTGTACATCCTATTCAATTATTATTAGACTATCCACTAGCCTTTATGATGATTGGTATAGGCGGATTTATTAAACCTAATTATAGTAAAGATACTCCCATACAATCTCATATAAAAATAAGCTTAGGTATATTAATAGCTATTTTAGGTAGATTATTATGTCATTTCTTATCCGGTATAATTTTCTTCTCTGAATACGCTAAGGGACAAAATCCATATATTTATTCATTAGTTTATAACATTTCATTTTTAAGCATAGAATTTATTATTTCCTGCATTATAATTAATCTATTACCAATTAAAAATTTAATTAGTAATTTTAATTCAGTAAATAAAAATAAAGCTAGAATTTAAATATAAAAGGGGCTGTCGCACTATTTTTTAGTGCGACAGCCCCTTTTATATTTAATCTAATTTACTATTTATTCATTGAATATTGAAGTTTAAAATTTTTAAGAAACATATTATAATCTTCTTCTTCATTTATAAATTTCTCTATAGTTCTTTTTTCCATATGCTCTACTAAATCTTTATTTATAGGCATTTCAGCAAGCAATGGTAGCCCCAATTCTTTAGCCCCTTCTTCCGCTGATTTATTAGAAAATACTTTAATTTTCTCACCACATTTACATTTAACATAACTCATATTTTCTACAACACCAAATACATTAATATCTAATTTCTTTGCCATTCTAATAACTTTAGTTACAATCATTGATACCATATCTTGAGGCGTTGAAACAACAATAACACCATTCAAAGGTAAACTTTGCATTACTGTTAATGCTACATCTCCTGTACCAGGTGGCATATCAATTAAAAGATAATCTAATTCACCCCAAACTGTGTCCGTAAACATTTGATTTAAAACTCCATTTATAACAGGGCCTCTCCAAATAACAGGATCTCCTTCATTCTCTGTAAGAAGATTTAAGGAATTAACCTTGATTCCTCCTTCAGTTTCTACTGGAATAAACTTAAAAGAATTTTCTTCTCCTGTTGCTTCAATAGAAGACCTTTTATTGTTAATACCAAAAAATCTTGGCATAGATGGTCCTGTAATATCTGCATCCAAAACCCCTACACTATATCCTTCATTTTTAAGCTTAGTAGCTAATATACCTGTAACTGTAGATTTACCAACTCCGCCTTTCCCACTGATTATCCCTATAACATTTTTAATTTTTCCAAATTTAGGCATTATAAAATTACAGCCTTTATTTTCACTTGCCTTTGAACAATTATCTTTATTTTTGCAACCTTCACAACTGCTCATTACATATCCCCTCCTAAGTTGTTTTATTAAAACCCTTGTGGTTTCTTTTCTTCAATTTTTATTGTCCAATTCTTATTTTCATAAGTAGACCATATATAATAGGATTTTTTCTTATTAGTTTTATTATCTATAAAACTAATAATTGATTTATATACTATACTTTTATATCCTTCAGTTTGTACATCAATTGTAAAATCAGATTTTAAGGTATCATCCTTTATCTTAACATTAGGATAGTCCTCAGCTAAGTCACTCTTAAATTCCTCAATGTCCAAGGATAGTAAAAATTTTTGTACATCAAAATCATCTTTTATACTGATAGCAAATTCTTTGTCTATTAACTTTGTATCCTTACTATCTTTAAAAAACCTTTTTATGCATTGTGAAATAGATTCATAATATACATCTTTAAACTTTCTTGGTTTTCTAATATTCTCAAAGTCACCTAATATATCATTATCTAATCTAGAAGAAACAACATATATATTCTTCCCATCTTCACTATATAAATTTCCCCCATCTTGTTTATCTAATCCTGCTATATAATAAAATTTGCGTACTTTTCCTCCACGTTCATGAACTTCAAATATATAATCTGGATCTAATTTAGATTTAACTTCCACTTTTTTCCCTGATGTCAAAATACTGTACGCTTCTTTTATAACCTCTTCATTGGTTACTACAAATCTAAACCCTTTATCTCTATTACTTTGAATTACTACTTCCTTAATCGTATCAGATTTCATAAATTCAAAATCCTTATTTTTAAGTCCTAACTTAACTTTTAAATTTTCTATTTTATTACATCCTATAAAACTAAAACTTATAATCAAAATCAAAAATAAGCTACATATTTTTTTATACACCTATGCTACCTCGCTAATTATTTTTTACTTTTTTAAACTTATGTATATTAAACATACATATACCCAAAATCAATGTAAATATAGCAATAAATTGTGATGTAGAAAAATTCCCTACATTTCCTCTAGGATCATTTCTTAAAAACTCAACTAAAAACCTTCCTATACTGTATAAAATCATATATGCCCCGAATACTTTTCCTTCTTTGGGTTTTTTATTAAAATACCAAAACAATAATATTCCTAGAATAAAATCAAATATAGATGAATAAATTTGAGTTGGATGCAGCCTTATTCCAGAAGGTGCCATGGATCCCTCTGGGAAAACTATTCCTAAATGTGAATGTGTAGGCGCCCCATAACAACATCCCGCAAGTAAACACCCTATTCTTCCAAATCCTTGTGCAATGGCTACTAATGGTGCAACCATATCAAATACCTTTAACACATTCCATTTTTTTCTTAAACAATATATACAAATTGCAAGCGCTCCACCACCTATGGCTCCATAAACAACAAAACCATATCCTATATTAAGTAAAACTTTAGGATTTTCCATAACAGTTTTAAATTCAGTAATAATCCATAAAATTTTACCACCTAAAACTCCACTTAATATAGACCATAAAAATAATCCCCATATATCATCTTCATTATATCCCATTTTTTTACTTTGTTTATCTAATAATAGTAATGCCACACTTATTCCTATAGCTATCATTAGCCCGTAACTACGTATTTTTATTCCAAATATTTCAAATAAGGTTATTTTCATATAGCCCTCCAATTAAACAAATAAGGGAAGCCAAGGCTCCCCCAATTTTGACTTTATTTAATTATAATACTACTTTACGCTTAAATCAAATCCTTATTTTACTTTAAAAAATCACTTATAGCCTCTCCAATTTTTTCGGCCATTTTAGTTTGTATTATTGGATTTTCCACCTTTTTAACCTCTGATGGATTTGTAATAAATCCACATTCTATAAGTAAAGAGATCATATTACTATTTCTAGTTAAATATAGATTATGATCTTTAGATCCTCTATTTTTAAACCCCAATTCTGATAATCTTTTACATATTATATCAGATAATTCTTTACTTTTTATAGCCTGAATACAAGGTGTTTTATCATATATTATATCATTTATAGTTTGTAATCCTGAATTATCTAAGTTAGGCCTATAACTACTATAATGTGTACTAACTCCTTCAACTTTAGGGTTACCAATTGAATCAAAATGAAAACTTACAAATAAATCTGCTTTATTATAATTAGCAATATCACATCTTTGTTGTAAATCATTTTTAACCTCTTTATAACCTTTTAGATAATCTCGTGTATAAATAACATCGAAATTACGTTCTTTTAAATATTGTCCTACCTTCATTGTTAACATTTGAGTTAAATCGCATTCTCTTACGCCACCTACTCCTATGCATCCAGAATCAATAACACCGTAAGTAATATTTTTATTTCCATGACCAGCATCTAAAACTATTTTTGCCTTTTTAGTATTAATTCCACCTAAAATAGTAATTGGTACATACTTAAAAGTATCTAACCTTTTTATACTGTATTTATCTTTTACATGTACTCCTAACAAATAGTCTTTTCCTTCATTTGGTGACATCCATGTAATTGTATCCTTTTCACTATAATCTTTTAACATTGTCCATTTACCATTTCTTTTATCCTTAATCCAAAATTGATACAATGGTTTTGAAGTTGCTATAGCACATGCCTTTAAATTATATTGTTCACCTTGTTTAAGTCTACCATCTGTTATTTCACTACTATTTTGGTATATTTTAAAATTCTTTACATTGGCTATTATAGATTCTCCTATAACTTTTATAGATTTATATTGATATAGGTCTAGTCTTTTATCACTATATTTATCTTTTACATGCACTCCTAACAAATAATTTTCTCCGTCACTAGGTGATATCCAACTAAACATATCACTTTCACTATAATCCCTTAGTATTGTCCACTTATTTGTTCTTTTATCCTTAAGCCAAAATTGGTACAATGGCTTTGTAGCAGAAAATGCCTTTACTTTTATTGTATAAGCCTTTCCTTTATTAAATAAATTATTTGTTATAATGCTATTTCTATCATACACTTCAAAACTATTTAAAATTGTATTTTGTGGACTTTGTGATACTAATTGAATACCTTCATATTTATAACTATCCAATCTCTTATCACTATACTTATCTTTTACATGTACTCCTAATAAATAATCTTTTCCTTCTAAAGGTGATGTCCATACTATGGTATTATTTTCTCCATAATCTTTTAGCATCATCCATTTATTTGTTCTCTTATCCTTAAGCCAAAATTGATACATTGGAATACAGTTTTTTTCTACTTCTGCCTTTACTGTATAAGTTTTTCCCTTTTTTAATTTTCTATTAGAAATTACTGTAGTCCCGTCATATATTGATAAACCTTTTACCTTGGCTATACCTTTGATAACTTGTATATATTCATAATAAAAGTCATCTAAATTTTTCATACTATATTGACCTTTTACATGTACTCCAATTAAATAATCACAATTATCCATAGGTGCAACCCATGTTATTGTATTTTTAGTATCATAATCTCTTAACAGAATCCATTTATTAGTCCTTCTATCTTTAAGCCAAAATTGATATAATGTATTTTCTTCACTCTTTGACTCTGCCATTAAAGTATAAGTTTTTCCTCGTAAAAGTTTTTCTTTAGTAACATCTAAATTACCATCTAAAATTTTAAAATCTTCTACTATGCTTTTAGGACTTTCATCACTTAATTCTTTTCCTTTTTCAACCATAGCTACAATTTGTCTGCCATAATTAGGATTACCAACAGCCCACTTATTAGCTAATAATTCAACATAAGGTGCAACTCCTCTTGTAACTTTTTCAAATCTTGGATCTACAACATCATTCACTAATTTCTCTTTACTTCCGTAGGCTTTAAGATGTTGAATAACAGCTCTTATACCGATTTGAATACTAGGAAAGCTATTTCCCTTAGCACCACCACCAGTAGCTCCAATACCTCCAAAATTATTTTGTGTTTCACTTACATCTCCACCAAAATTTAAAAACCCTGTTTCTTTCATCATTAAGGCAAAAGCTATATCTGGACGAACCCCTTCCCTTTGTCCTTCCTCCCAAACATAATTAACAAAATTATATATATATCTAGTATCTTTATTGTGATTTCTATGTTTAAGATATGTAAATGCCTGTCCTTTTGTCATTTCTGCCTGTCCCATGATAAGTGTACAATCTTCCTGTTTCGTATCTAAATAACTGATATGTTGCTTGTATTCTTGTTTATCTACGACTTGATTCGTTGAATTTTTATCTTGCAATATTTCATCTGCATAAGTTACATGAATTCCAAAAACAAAACCAATAAACATTAAACTATAAATAAAAGTCCTTATTCGTTTGTTGACATTCTTCATTTTATCTATCCCCTTTATGTCATAATAGAAAGTAACTTTACATGATTTGTTATTTTAAGCGTAAAAGGATTAAAATGAACTGTTTCAATATTTAAACTTCTATATTATTCTATAAATTCCTCCAAAATATTTATATTTTTTGACTTTTTTTAAAAACAAAATAAAAAATAGGAAGAAGTTTTATCTTCTTCCTATTTTAAAATGATTTTTAACTTACTTTACGCCTCTGTATCAATCTTATGTTACTTAAAAAAATCATTAATTGCTTGTCCAATTTTTTCAGCCATTTTATTCTGCATATTTGGATCTTTAATTTTATTTGCTTCAGTAGGATTAGTAACAAACCCATTCTCTATAAGTAAAGATGGCATGTTAGTATTTTTTGTTACATATAAATTATGATCATTAGATCCTCTATTAACAAAACCTAGTTCAGCTAGTCTTTTGCCTATTAAATTAGATAATTCCCTACTTTTTATAGCCTCTGTACAAGGTGTTCTATCATAGACTATATCATTCATAGTCTGTAACCCTGAATTATCTAAATTAGGTTTATAGCTACTATAGTGCGTACTAATACCATTAGCACTTGGATTATTGCTACTATCGAAATGAAGACTTACAAATAAATCCGCTTTGTTACTATTAGCAACATCAACTCTTTGTATTAAATCTTCCCTTACTTGTGTATAACCTTTTAAGTAATCTCTTGTATAAATTATGTCAAAGTTTTGTCTTTGCAAATATTGTCCTAACTTTAATGTCAAACTTTGAGTAAGATCACTTTCCCTTATACCGCCAACGCCAACTGCGCCTGAATCATATCCGCCATAAGTAAGATTTCTATTTCCATGTCCAGCATCTAAGACTATCTTCTTCTTATTCTTACTATTATTATTTATGATAGTTCCATAAAGTGTTATTGGCTGATACTTAAAACTATCCAATCTCTGTTGACTACATTTATCTTTTATGTGAACCCCTAATAAATAATCTTGACAACTTTTTGTAGGTGCTGTCCAAGTGACTGTATTACTTTCTGCAAAATCTCTTAACATAGTCCATTGATTATTACTTTTGTCTTTAATCCAGAATTGATATAATGGCTTTGAAGCTCCATTAGCCGTTGCTTTTAACGTATATTTTTTACCCCTTTGAAAAACATGTGATGTTATTTCTTTTGATCCATAATACATTTTAAAGCTTTGAACTTGGGCTGTTCCAGACTCTACCTTCATAGAACTATACTTAAAATCGTCTAATCTTTCTACACTATATTTATCTTTTACATGTACTCCAAGTAAATAATCTTGCCCCTCTGTTGGTGCTGTCCATGTAATTGTATTGCCTTCCTCGAAATCTCTTAACATAGTCCATTGATTATTGCTTTTGTCTTTAATCCAGAATTGATATAATGCTTTTGACTCTGCTATAGCAGTTGATTTTAATGTATATGATTTTCCTTTTTTAAATACATAATTCTTTATTTCAGTATTTCCATCATACACACTAAAACTTTGAATATGAGATTTTTCTACTTCCAAGTGAATAGGATTGTATTTAAAATCATCTAATCTTTCAATACTATGATTATCTTTTACATGTACACCTATTAAATAATCTTGACCATTCATTGGTGCTATCCATGTAAATGTATTACTTTCTGCAAAGTCTCTTAACATAGTCCATTGGCCATTTCTTTTGTCCTTTATCCAAAATTGATATAATGGCTTTGATTCTGCTATAGCTACTGCTTTTAATGTATATGTTTTTCCTTTTTTGAATACTGAATTTTTTATTTCGTTATTACCATCATATACACCGAAACTCTGAACGTAAGATTTCATTGACTCTAGCTTCATAATGTTATATTTAAAATCATCTAACCTTTGTTTACTACTTTCATCTTTTACATGTACTCCTATTAAATAGTCTTTTCCGTCGGTCGGTGCTGTCCAAGTACATGTATTATTTTCTTCATAATCTCTTAACATAGTCCACTTATCTGTACGCTTATCTTTAATCCAAAATTGATATAATACTTTTGAATTAGCTATAGCATTTGACCTTAATGTATATGTTTTTCCCTTTTTAAATACAAAATCCTTTATTTCAGTATTTCCATCATATACACCAAAACTTTGTAATTTGGCTTTTTCTAAAATAAATTGAACTGGAGTATATTTGAAGTCATCTAATCTTTCTTTACTACATTTATCTTTTACATGCACCCCTATTAAATAATCTTTTCCATCAGATGGTGAAGTCCAAGTAAATATATTATCTTCACTATAATCTCTTAACATAGTCCATTGATTTGTTCTTTTATCTTTAATCCAAAATTGATATAGTATTGTATTCATACTTTCAGCTTCTGCAACTAAAGTATACTTTTTATTATAAACAAACTTGTTATCAATATTACACTCTGCACCATTATCATAAACCTTAAAGCTTTTTAGAATCGCTTTTGGATTTCTACTTTCTAAGGTCTTAGCATACTCCACCATTTTAACTATATCCTGTCCATAGTTAGAATCTCCTGCAGCCCATTTATTAGATAAATCTTCTACATATGGAGCACATCCTCTTGTAACTAAATTAAATCTAGGATCTACTAATTCCTTATTTAGTGGATCTTTACAAGCATATGCCTTAAGATGTTGAATTACAGCCCTTATGCCTATTTGAATAGTTGGAAAGCTTGCCCCTGCTACACCTCCGCCTACTGCTCCAATACCGGCAAAGTTATTTTGTTCTTCACTAACATCTCCGCCAAACTTTAGAAATCCTGTTTCTTTCATCATTTGTGCAAACGCTATGTCTGAACGAATACCTTCAGCTTCTCCTTCTTCCCAAACCCAAGTAACAAAATTGCTTATATATTCATCGGATTTTTGAGAATTTCTAAGTCTTAGATACGAAAACGCTTGCCCCTTTGTTATTTCTGCCCTTCCCCTAATTGATGTCTTTTCACTTTCAACAAAGGCCTTAATATCTCTACGCTTTTCAGTAATTTGTTCATCCTCTACATTTTGTTTTATGCCTTCAATAGTTATATTTCTTGATTCCTTTTTAGAATTACCATTAATATCTGTAACAATGAAATCTATTTCATGTTTACCTTCTGATAGGTCTTTAGGATTTAACTTATACGAAAATTCTCCATAAGTTTTTTCATCATCATCCTTATGTATCACTTGAAAAGGTATATTATCCATTTTTTTGTCATTGAAATAAACCTCTACATTGTCCACAGGATTAATACTTATTACTGAAGCTTTAACTTCCTTTTCTATACTTAATGTTTCTTCATCCTGTAAGTTATTTAAACTAATTTTAATGGCATTCATATCCGATATAACTTCTTCAGCATATACCATATTTGAACTAAAAATAAAACTTATAAAAATAAAACTGTAAATTAACGAAAGTACCTTTCTATTCTTCATTTTCATTTTATCAAACCCCTCTTTATCATCATCTATTTTCTTTTGTTGTAATAAGATTGATTACGATTAAGCGTAAAGGGATTAAATATTAAAAGATACTAAACATTAATATTAAAGATATAGAATTAATTAGATCCTCCTTCCCTACATTCTACTCCAATATTAAAAATTCTACACTTTTACTTAAAATCCTTTAATATATAAGTTTTTCTAATTAATTTTAATTAAATGTTCAAACTTATAACCTTGTTTAGAATTAATTATTTTTTATTAACTTTAATAGTATCAACTATTGTTTTAAATACTCTTCCCATTTGCTCCCTATAATTTTGCTTATTTACTGAAAAAGATATCCTAACAAATTGATCCCCAATGTCTATAAAATACTCTTCTACCCTAAAAGTATTAGTCCCTGATATTTGCATATCGTATATAAGCTTATAGGCCTTTTTATTATTAAAAATAAACTTTTCTAATTTATAATTATTAATAACATTTTGTTTTGATGAAATTTCTTTACTACTATAAAGAAAATCTTTTAAATCTGATTTCTTATTCCACAGTTGTACATATCCATAGATTTTTTTATCGGGAGACTTAAATTCATTATGATATGTTATTTCTCCACCATTAAATTTTTCTTCATTCGTAACCCAATTTTTAGGTAAGAAATAGCTTAATTTTCCATTAGGATTTTTATATTGCTTTAGCTCATTTATATTATTTTCAGAAAAAGCGGTTAATTTTAGTTTACTATTTAACTTTAATTCTCCAATTGTTAAAACCATCATTAAAACTATCAGCACAATAATATTTACAACAACTTTTTTATTCTCCACTTTATCCCTCATATGTATCCCTCCAATTTCATTTTTTAGATATAGTAAAACATATGAGACTTTTAATAAATTTATTACTAAAAATAAAACACCTTGTTAAGAAATAAATATAACATCATTTCTTACAAAGCGTTTTATAGTAATTATTTATTTTTTTCTAATAGGCACTACTACACTTGATTTTCTAAAATCATAGAACATTAACCAATATCCACTTTCTTGACATTTATATGGTATCCAAGTTACAAATCCTGTTCTTCCACCATAAGGTTGACACATTCTATCCTTTCCACCTGGTATAGCATAAAGGATATATAGTAGTTTTCCTTCTTTGTTACATTTATAACCTATACAATAATGTTTATGTTTACTTATATAGGAGTAATAGCAAATCATAGGATAATATATAATTGTATATCTATCAAAATCCGAACAATCATACATATCTTCTAATTTTTCCACAGGTATCTTATACCATTTACACATTGGTATTTCTTCACCCATATCCTGTATCTCGTCAAAACAAGAAATCAATCCTTTAAAATAAGCTCCTAGTCTACCTATTGGCATATCTTCATGAGTACATTTTTTACAACAACATTTTTTCTTTTTGCGTAACATATCTTCAAAGGAATGATATTCTGAATTCTCATCATATCTAAAATCCATTTGTGGTTCTTCCATAAATTCTTCTAGATATCTATTACAAAATTCATCATCCTCATCAATTATATTGTCTTCTGATTCTGCCTTTTCACCTATAACTTCTTGTGATCTTTCTAGACTTTCTTCTTTATCTAATATTTCTTCTGTTTCTTCTCTATTTAATACTTCTTCTATTTCTGTATTTTCTTTCTCTGTTGACTCTTCAGATAAAATCTCATTTTCCTTACTTTTATCCTGATTAGTACTATCATTTGATTCTGATTCACTTCTTACTTCTTCTTCAGGTAAACTTTGTATTTCTTCTTCCTTTACATTTTCCTCTATCTTCTTTTCATACTCGTCAAATGTTCCTCTAGGAGACTCCTGTTTTTTTGGTTCTTCCACTTTTTCTTCTTGTTCAATTTTAGGATCTTCTCTAGTTTTATCTGGTTCCACATTTTTAGTTTCTTCTTTTTCTGCAACTTCATCTTCCCTAGTAACTTTTACAAGTTCATATTTTTTCCAATCCTTAGGCATATCTGAACCCATAAAACCACTCATTAATGAAACTATGTCCTTTTCAATAACTTTACTTACAGTTGCTCCTATTATATGTTGCATTGACATTTTAGTACCAGCAATGTTATCTACATCATATTCACAGCTCATGTCAATTTTTCCTTGCTCACTTATACTTAGTTTACCAAGCACTAATAGCTTTTTAACGCTTTTTTCTTTGCAAACTAAGACCATATAATATGGTTCCATACCTGGATTTATATTTTGGGCATAAAAAGAAACTTTACATTTATTATTTTTCTTTTCAAGTTTCACATAACCAGAAGAACTCTTATCTCTATCTAATGCGTACCCCTTTTCATCTTCCTGTAATATTATAAAGTATCTTGAATAACTTTTCTTAGAAGCCACTTTGGTCCCTCCATATACAACTTATTCTTTATAATATATGAATGAACTTCTGAAAAGTGAACCTATTTATGTAAATTTATTTGAATTTAGCCATAGTATTAGCAAGTTTAGCAAATTCCTCTAAGCTTAAAGTTTCTCCTCTTCTTTTTTGATCAATTCCACTTTCTTCAAAAATTCTTTCCATAACTTCCTTATCGAAACCTAGGGTTTTAGTGGCATTCCATAATGTCTTTCTTCTCATATTAAACGACGCTCTAACTAATGAGAAAAATAATTTTTCATCATCTGTTTTCACTCTTGGTTCTTCTAATTTTTCTAACTTTATTACTATAGATTCTACCTTTGGTCTAGGTACAAAACAATTAGGAGATACCCTTCTTATTATTTTAGTATTACAATAATATTGAGCTAAAATAGATAATGCACCATACTCTTTAGTACTTGGTTCTGCATCCATTCTCTCTGCAACTTCTTTTTGAATCATAATAGTAAGAGATTTAAAATTGTAACCACCTGTAAGTAAATTAGATATTATGGGAGTTGTAACATAATAAGGTAGGTTTGCAACTATCTTTATAGAATTTTCTTCCCCTATTATTTCATTAAAATCTACTTTAAGTGCATCCTTATTTATTAAGGTAAAATTATCAAAAGAAGCTAATTCCTCTTCTAATATAGGAATTAATCTAGTATCTAATTCAATAGCTGTAACTCCCTTAGCTCTTTTTAATAATTCTCTAGTTAGAGTCCCTACTCCTGGACCTATTTCTATTGCATAATCCTCTTTAGTTACTTCAGCTGAATCTAATATATCTAATAATACACTTTCATCTACTAAAAAGTTTTGTCCCAAACTCTTTGCAAATTTAAACCCGTGTCTCTCAACAACTTCTCTAGTAGTTAACTTTTCCATATGTAATCTCCTTTTAAATTAAATTTCACTCTCTATTTTATTCATAGCTTCTACAAATTCATCTCTACTAATACCATAATTATTTAATCTTGTAATCATTTGATTTGTATTTCCATATCCAATTCCTAATTTCTTACCTAAAAGCTCTCTTCTATTCTTAGAATCATCTTTTCCTGTAAGCCCCCAAAAAATCATGTCTTCTATATTAAAGAATTCTCTTTTTTCGGTAACCTCAAATTTAGTGTTTTTAAGAGCTCTTAGAATAGCCTCTGGACATGCATTTTCTACTCCGATATCCCCATCTTTAGTACCTTCATCTCTTCCAATATAGGCATGTTTAACATTAGGTACTCTTTTAGAAATTATCTTTCTAATTTTTTCTCCTGCAAAATCAGGATCTGTCAAAATAATAACACCACATCTTTTTTGAGCTTCTTTTATTTTTTCTATTACTTTTCTATTTATTCCAAAACCACCAACGGCTATTATTTCAGCATCAACTGCTTTTTTTACAGCAGTAATATCATCTCTGCCTTCAACCACAATAACTTCTTTTATCATTTAGTTTCCTCCAAAGTTTATTATTCAATATTAAACTATTTAATTATACTATAATAAGAAATAAAATAAAATCTAATAATATTTGCCTAAAATCTAAAATATATAAATGGATTAAAGTTTGACCCTGTTATGTATAATATAGAAATAATAAACATACTCATTAATATAGCTATCCACATACCTTCTGTTATAACTATAATTAAATTATTCTCAGTCTTAATCTTACTATTAAATAAGGAATTTAATTTTTTAATTAAAGGTGTAGAAAATATTATTCCTATTATTATAAAAAACATATACTCTTTATCTATAACCCCATATATTTGATTAACTTTCGTAAAATCAACCTTAAACATTCCCTTAATATACTTTAATGCTAATTTAAAATTATTCGCCCTAAAAAATACCCATCCGACTAAAACAACAAGCATAGTGTAAATTCTTTGTAGTATAGTAGGTACTTTCTGCAATAATTCTCCAAACTTTCCTCTCTCTAAAATAAGGAACATTCCATGAAATAATCCCCAAATAATAAAATTCCAACTAGCACCGTGCCATAATCCTGTAGCAAAAAATACAATTACTAAATTTCTATAAGTTTTAAATTTCCCCACTTTACTTCCACCTAAGGGAATATATAAATAATCTCTAAACCAAGTAGATAATGAAATATGCCACCTTCTCCAAAATTCTTTTATACTCTTAGAGATATATGGATAATTAAAATTCTCTAAAAAATCAAAACCAAACATTTTTCCGAGACCTATTGCCATATCCGAATATCCTGAAAAATCATAGTATATTTGTAATGCATAACAAACTATCCCTAACCAAACCAATACTGTATTACTATAAAAAGAAGGCTCTTTAAAAACATAATCTACTATAAAACCATTGGAATTTGCTATTAATACTTTTTTTGAAAGGCCTATTATAAATCTTTCCATTCCATGTGTAAATTTATATAGATTTACTTTTCTAGTATTAATTTGTTCTTCTATATCTATATATCTAACTATTGGTCCTGCAATAAGTTGTGGGAATAGCATAATATATAATCCAAGGTTTATAATACTTTTTTGTGGTGTTACCTCTTCCCTATAAACATCAATTATATAAGACATCATCTGGAATGTAAAAAATGAAATTCCTATAGGTAATACTATTTTGTTATTCATAATACTGAAATTATTATTGAATATTTTCCCTATATGTTCAACATTATGAATAAAAAAATTAAAATATTTAAAATACCCTAATATGCTTAGATTAAATAATACACCTAATATAAGTATACATTTTTTTATATTATTATTTTTCTTATATTTTCCTATTAAAATACCAATTAAATAATTTACTATAATAGAAAAAAGCATTAAAATAAGATATTTCGCACCACCCCAAGAATAAAATATTAAAGAACCAAGGAGTAAAACGAAATTTTTAAACTTTTTATCCGAAAAAAAATAAATGATTAACATCAATGGTAAAAATATGAATAAAAATATCGGTGAACTAAATACCATACTTCCTCCCTATCTTCCTTCCCCTATATAATATACTTTCATAGAAAACCAACGATTATTATTTTTATTAACTTCATTCTGCGAGTTATCAACATCACAAAATCTAAAAGCAGAATTCATTTTTAAATCAACCTTATACAAATGATCTTTTGATATATTAAATTTATTCTTAGGAATATTTATATTATAAATTCCTGACTTATTTATAGGAACTTTACAAACCAACTTTCCATTAACATAAATATCTAATTGAGGATTATTAGAAGATTTCTTTAAATAGTCTAAAGGAATATAGGTCTTAATGCTAATTCCACTATCTTCTATTTGCCTGTTTTTTAATTGTACAATCCCTTCATCAGACATCCAATTATAATATCCATTTTCATCTTTATTTACTGTGAAAAATCCTGTACTTTTGTAAGTTAAATCTTCTGGTGTACTAGCGGACTCAAAATTTTTAATATATTCATACTTAGGAAATCCCTTTGTATTTAGATAATCTTTAAAAATTTCAATAAATCCTTCTCCCATATTATTAAGAGCCGTTTGATTAACTTCAAGAATAATCATATCCTTATTAGGTAAATATCTATCTAAATATGCATTACTTAACTCCTTATTATTTTTATCTATTGCAACCTGCTCATTAACCATTTGTTGAAATTTATATCTTCTTACAAACTTTTTATAGAACATGAAGTCCATTTCATTAACAACTCTATTCATTCTTAAATATTTAATAAGTTGCCAATTGAAACTTCCACCTTCAATAAATATATTAGGCATATTTCGTGTATCTTTTTTCTCCGATTTGACTATAGGAGATTGAAATTTATACTTTTCCTTACTTTTAAAATTTAAAACAGATTGTATATCTACATCTTCTTCATTAAAAGATTTATTACTTTCTAATATATCATCTACATATATATTAGTTAAATCTAACTTTGAGGTTTTATTAACATAATCTACAAATCCATTTACTACCTTCGCTGCTGTCACAAATGTCCAATGAGTTCCATATTTTGAATATAAAGGCGTATTAAATAATTTCTTGTTATCTTCTATATACTTAACACTATCAAAGTATTTAATATCTGTATCGTTTAAAATGTTTAAAAACCTATAATAATCTCTACTTTTTCCTTGTCTGTCTTTATGTAACGTTCCTTCTCTCACTGCCCTTTCTGGTAAATATTCATGATAAAAATGAGCCTTACTTGGAGTTATTATCAGATAAAATTCTTTTCCAGATTTATTACACATTCTTCTTATTTCATCTATATTATATACTAATTTTTTTAAATCTTTATCAGAAGTAGTTTTTCTAAGTCCTAAATATTCATCTACATAATCTGGTTCAAACAGCATTCCTTCTTTACCTTTTATTGCACCTGGTAATGCAGATTTATCAAATATATTAGATTTTAATTTTGAATACAATTTAATAAAATTATTTCTTAAAGAAAAGTTACCACTATACCATTCCTCGAGATCTTTTTGATATGATCCCTTTAAATAACTCCTTAAAGAAAATGTAGGTTTATTCTTTTCTATAGTTGCTCCTTTTAGTTTTGGAGTTTTTATTAGATGAACTTTTTCATTTATACATACAGAACTAATTATTATAATAAATAAAATAACTATAATATGATTTTTTCTTTTATTCGTAAATTTATCTTCCATATGCATTCCTTCTTTCTTTTTGATTATTTTCCTATTCTACTTATTAATTATACACTAATTTTAATTGTAAATATAAAAAAAGGAAGCTTACTAGCTCCCTTTAAGTATTTCTTTATATATTATTCTAGAATGTATAAATCTACATATTGCATACCCCAATCGGTAGCTTCAGAATAAGAATTCATATAAAGATCTATTTTATTCCCTTTTATTGCTCCACCTGTATCCTCAGCAATAGCTAAGCCATAACCTTCTACATAAACCTTAGTTCCTAAAGGTATAATTGATGGATCTACTGCTATGGTACTATATCCACTTGAATTTCTTCTTGCTTTTGTTCCACTTGCTGTCCTTCCTGCATAAGGGTCATCTCTAACCCCTTGTGGATTAAAATCAGCTGTATACGCAGTAGCTTTAACTCTTAGTTTTCTAGCATAACTCATTTTTGAACCACGAGAAGCCTTAACCACGTTTAAAGTTCCTACAGCTAATATTTGATTTATAGGTTGTTTTAAAATTTTCTCTTCAACTACATGCCTTGAAACTTCTTTTCCATCCTCATATACTACCTTAGTAGCTATAAGTTTTTCTCCAGTTTTACCATTTTGGATTACTTTTTCAGTTCCTGTCTCATACTCTTTAGTTTCTCTAACCTCTTTTGCAAATCGAATTGGTTCTGATTTCTTTTCAATTTTTTCATTTACTCTGGTAATCTTAACATTTAACCCTTCTTTAATTGCAGTCTTAGGATCTAGAGATAACTTGTCTAATTTTTCAACTTTAATCTTTTGAGCTACAAGTAACTCTTTTACAGTATCCTCTGGAGATTTTACATTCAACTGTTTACCATCAACAGATACAGTTACATTAACAGCCCTTTTAATATTTATATTATCTCCATCTTTTACTTTACTGTTCGCATTAACAGAAATTTTATCATGTCTATCTAAGGCTATACCATTGTTGTCTAAAATATTTTTCAAATTACTGCTCAATGTCGTTATAGTTTTAGTTTGTCCATCTATTGTTATAGTTATAGTTTTTCTTAAAGAAAAAATCGTCATCGTCATACAAGTTACAACTAAAACAAATATAAAAAGGGTCTTGGGCATGCTGGAAAAGTAATGTTTTAATTTTCCTTTTGACATCATACTCATACTTGGTTCCCTCCTTCAAAGAGTCTTTGTGTATTATACCCTAAATCTTCTTTAGCGTCAAATAAGGGTCATAGCACTTTGACATTAAATGCATTATTTGCATAATATATACTGATATTTATTTACCAGTTATATGAATAGAAGGTTATATTTTTATGACTTGTAATAATTATATGTAACAACTATGTTTATAATTACTATGAATACAAATAACATCTTATTTTCATGCTATATTAATTCAAATCTTCCTTTTAATTCTAAAACTATCTTTCTAGAAAATTGGTATAAATTACACATTTTTTTATCCAAACATTATACCATATTATTTATTATTTTACCATATCTTAAGAAATTTTTTTGCATTTTGTATTGTTATATTTGCAACCTCATCTTTTTGCATTTCTTTTATTTCTGCAATCTTTTCAATAACATATTCAATATAATTTGATTGATTTCTTTTTCCCCTAAAAGGTACTGGAGTCATATAAGGGCAATCTGTTTCTACCAAAAGCTTATCCATCGGTACTTCCTTTACAACATCAATAATCTTTTTAGCGTTTTTAAAAGTTACAACACCTGTAATTCCTATATAATAATCAGCTTTTAAACATTCTCTAGCAAATTCTACTGATCCTGAAAAGCAGTGTACAACCCCCTTAACTTCTGGAAACATTTTAATTATTTCTAAGGTATCCCCATGTGCATCTCTATCATGAATTACTACTGGTAAATTTAATTCTTTAGCTAACTCCATTTGTCTTATAAAAACTTTTTTTTGCACTTCTTTACTAGGATTTTCATCCCAATAATAATCTAGTCCAATTTCTCCTATAGCCTTAACCTTATCATTTTTAGCTAATATTTTTAATTCGTTTACTATATCTTCATTAAACTCTTCGGCCTCTTCTGGATGAACTCCTATTGCTGCATAAATAAAATCATACTTTTCAGCAAGTTGAACAGAAGTTTTTGAAGTTTCAAGAGAAACTCCACAGTTTAAAATACCCACTATTCCTTTTTCATTGTGAAGTCCCTCTATAAGACTATATCTATCACTATTAAAACTTTCATCATCATAATGTGCATGTGAATCAAATATCATAAAATTTCCCCCTCATATTAATATTAGTGATTTAAAGCAAGCTACTTATAAATGGTGTTAAAATACCAAGTATTCCACCCAAAAGTGCACCAAGCCATGTAATAGCTTTTAATTCTTTATTAGCTATTTCTATAATTATATCTTCAGTAAATCTTACATCTAGTTCATTGATTTTTTCTTCAACTATATTAGATATATCTAAGGATTTAATTATATCTTCACTACTTCCTTTGATAATTTTATTATATATTTTATTTACAATTTCTTCTTTATTTATAGCCCCACCTATACTCTCTATTGAAATTATATCCATTATTTTCTTATTCAAAACATAGTGTATAACTTTTTTGCTTAAACTTTTAATTACACTTTCAAATGAATTACTTACTATAATCTTATTATAAAAGAAGGTTATAATCTTTTCCTTTGAACTACCAACCTCTTCTATTAAAGTATTTAATGTTAATTTCTTATCATCCATTTTTTCTTCTATATTATTTAAAATTTCAACTAAGAAATCTTCACTTAAAACTTTATTTTCAAATAAATTTGCAATATCAACTATAACACCTTTTCTATCTTCTTCGTTAAATCCATTAACTACTGTTTCTAAATGATTTTGCATAACTTTTTCAAGTTCATTGTTTATAAATCTAGCTATTCCTATTTTATTTTTCTCTTCATCTAGAATCTCAGAAATTATAGATGTAAATTTATCATATATAGAATCAGTATTTAAAAACATAGCCATCATAGGATTAAGTTTATTTTTTATAATATCATCTATTATATTTCTTATACTTTCTTTAGATTGATCTTGTTTTAAAAAGTCTTTAATTTCATTAGCAATTTCTTCTCTATGATCAAAAACATAATCTTGAGCACCATCTTGTATAAAATCGGGAACAATTTCATTTAGCTTTGTGCCCTCTTCAATTTTTTTCTCTAATTTATTTTGAAAATAATTTATAACTTTATCATTAAATTCCTTTGAACTCTTATAGTTATTAATTAGATTAAATATAGTATTTTTTATATTACTTCTATACTTATCTTTTATGATTTTATTTAATGGATAAGAAAAGACCTTATCTATTCCTTCCTTTACTAAGGGATAACTTTCTTTTTTAAATTCTTCTTTTTTTACATATTCCATTAAAGCTTTAGAAAGTTTATCTTCATAATTTAAAATAACTTGGTCATTGTTTTCTTTAAAGATTTTTTTAGTTAGCTCCCCGATAGGTTTTTCTCCATTAAAAACTTTATCTATTTTATCTGTAATAATTTCATAAACTTTATCTCTAACTTCTTTTCTTTCCAAGGACTTAGTCAATGTTTCTTCTGTAAGTAAATGTTCTCCTACTGCTTTTCCAACACTTTTAGAAATTCTATATCTCTCTTTTGGTATAAGTCCTGGGGTAAATGGAATCTTAATATTAAAAATTCTTTTTTCTTCATAAGGTCTAAATAACATTTTTATAGCTAGCCAATTGGTTAGATATCCAATAATAGCTCCTATTAAAATTGAAATCAAATATTTCATATCTTCACCTCTACATCATTTTATTAATCTTAAAGTTATTTTCTTTATTAATTATAGTTGATTTAAATTACTTAAAATCCCTTAATGATCTTAAGTAATTATTTCTTCTCTTATATAGAATATGTATTTACACTTATTTATGTTTTACTATGTTTTAAAATAATAGTCAATTATATTCTTATACTATTTTCTAAAAATTTATTATGTATTATACAAAACAAAATGACACTAATAATTTACAGATTTCCATCTCCAAATTATTTTAGTGTCATTTGTTTCATAAAACTATATGAAATAGTTTTAAAATTTTATTATCTTACAACACTTCCTGTTGGCAGATTTTTAGTAATAGTTGCTAAAGTAAGTTCACTATCATCATTTGTTGATGCAGCTAAAATCATTCCTTGGGATAATTCTCCTCTTAATTTAACTGGCTTTAAATTAACAACCATTATAACTTTTTGTCCTACTAATTCCTCAGGTTTATAGAACTTAGCAATACCTGATATTACCTGTCTAACTTCTCCACCTAAATCAACCTTAAGTTTTAAAAGCTTATTTGCTTTTTTAACAGGTTCGCACTCTAAAACCTTGGCTATTCTTAAATCTATTTTTTCAAAATCTTCGATTGTTATTTCTTCTTTAATTGGAAGCATTTCTTGAGTTTTTTCTGTGCCATTCATTTCTGCTGCAATTTTTCTTTGCTCTTCGGCAACCTTTTCAAGTTCAGCCAACTTAGCATCTACATCTATTCTTGGGAATATAACTCCTGTTTTATTTACTTTAACTCCAGGAATTGTACCATCAAATTCTTTTAAACTTTCAAATGTAGTATTTGTAATACCTAATTGAGCATTAATTTTTTTACTTGTTTCTGGTAAAAATGCACTTAATAAAACTGAAGTAAATCTTAAAGATTCTGTTAAAACATAAAGAACTGTTGAAAGTCTTTCTTTTTTAGTTTCATCCTTTCCAAGTACCCATGGTTGAGTTTCATCTATATATTTATTTGTTCTTCTAATAAGAGCCCAAATACTGTCTAAGGCAGCTGGAATTCTTAATGCATTAATTGCATCTTCAACTTTCTTAGGAGTTTCTAATGCAAGTTTTATAACTTCATCATCAAACTCTCCACTTTCTATTGGTGCTTGAATTTCACCATCAAAATATTTATCTATCATAGTAACTGTTCTAGATACTAGATTTCCTAAATCATTAGCTAAATCTGAATTTGTCTTCTTAATAAAAATTTCATTACTAAAAATACCATCAGCTCCAAATGGAATTTCATGTAATAAATAATATCTAACAGCATCTACACCAAAATGATTAACTAATGTTTCAGGATGTACTACATTTCCTTTAGATTTTGACATTTTACCATCTTCAAGCATTAACCATCCATGTCCGAATACCTGCTTTGGAAGTGGTAAATCTAAAGCCATTAGCATAATTGGCCAATAAATTGTATGGAATCTTATAATATCTTTACCAACTAAATGTACATCTGCTGGCCAAAATTTTTCCATTAAATTTTCTTGTGAATTTTCATATCCTAACGCTGAAATATAATTAGATAATGCATCTATCCAAACATATACTACATGCCCTTTGTCAAACTCTACTGGAATACCCCAATCAAAACTTGTTCTTGAAATACATAAATCTTGTAATCCTGGTTTTAAGAAGTTATTTAACATTTCATTTTTTCTTGATTCAGGTTGAATAAATTCTGGATGATTTTCAATATATTCAATAAGTTTTGGAGCATACTTAGACATTTTAAAGAAATAAGCTTCTTCCTTAGTCTTTTCAACTGGTCTTCCACAATCAGGACATTTTTCACCTACTGCTTGTGTTTCTGTCCAGAAAGATTCACAAGGAGTACAATATAATCCTTCATAAGAACTCTTATAAATATCGCCTTGATCATATAATCTCTTAAATATTTTTGATACAGTTTCTACATGATATTCATCTGTAGTTCTTATAAATTTATCATAGCTAACATCCATTAGTTCCCACAAACTTTTAATTCCTGCAACTATTTCATCTACATATTCTTTAGGTGTTACACCTTTTTTTTCTGCAAGTCTTTGAATTTTTTGACCATGTTCATCAGAACCAGTTAAAAACATTACATCATAACCTGTTAATCTTTTAAATCTAGCTACAGCATCAGCAGCAATTGTAGTATAAGTATTACCTATATGAAGTTTTGCTGATGGATAATATATTGGCGTTGTAATATAAAATGGTTTTTTATTACACATAATACCGTTCCTCCTTCAATGTTTATTATAATAATCAATTTCTTTTTTATTAATGTTTTTATAAAATAAAAAAACCTCTAAGCACAATTGCTTAGAGGCGTTATATACGCGTTACCACTCTATTTCATATTTATGTCTTCATAAATATCTCACTAAGTGACGGCTTCAACAAATTTAGAAACTTATCACCCTATAATATAACGGTCATTACCGTATTACCCTTACTTTATAAAAGCTCGAATAATCAACTCAGAGGCCATATTCATAAATCTCCATATCACCAGCTTTCACCTAACCTGGCTCTCTTTAAATACTTTAATTTACTACTCTTCTCTTCATAGTCTTTTAAAAACATTTATTAATATTTATATTAATGATAGTATATACATTCTATTATGTCAAGTTACCTTTTTTAAATAACTATAATGTCTGGAAATATATTACTCTTATTATTATACTATTAATTAATAAAACAATTTTAAAATAAAAATATATAAAATTTTAAAATATGTGTTTAAAATCTAAAATTCTGTTAATACTATTAATACATATATGATCCCCCTAATTATATATGTATCCCCCATATGGCACAAACGTGCTAAAAGACCATAATTATAATTATGGTCTTTTTCTTATTCGTCTAAAAATTCATATTATTTTGCTTCAACTTTAATAATATTACTTAAAATTCATTATTAATGCTTTGATTTTTAACCTCTTCTTCTTTGCTTTCTTCATTTAAGTTCATTTTATCAGTATTTTTTTGATCTTTTTCAGATTTTTTTAAAAAACTCCATTTAGTTTCTGCAGTAATTAAAGCTATAAATATAATTAAACAGCCAACTATCATTTTTAGCGTAAATTGTTCTCCTAATAATATTGCAGAAAATAAAGATCCAAAAACTGTTTCCAAACTTAAAATAATAGCCGCCTCAGTAGATGATGTATACTTTAAGGCTACATTTTGAATTATGTATGCAATCATTGTACTAAAAATACCTAAATAAATTACTCCTAACCATCCGTGTAACGTAGCAAATGCTGGTGAAGTTTCTTTACATATAATAGCTGCCAAAAACGAACATACCGCTGATACGCCCATTTGTAGTATAGTTATAACTACAGGATCTGATTTTTTATTATAATATTCCGCTACCACAATATTAAGTGCAAAAAATACAGCACCTAGGATACTTAAAGTATCTCCCTTTGTAATACAAAACCCTTTATTAAGAGTCAATAGACATGTACCAATTAGACATAACGCAGTTCCTATAAATTGATACTTATCTGGTGCATGTTTTGTAAGCATCCAATAAAGAAATGGTACAATAACCACATATAATCCTGTCAAAAATGCTTGTTTTCCAGGAGTCGTATACTGAAGACCTATTGTTTGAACTGCAAAGGCTAAAAATACAACAAATCCAACCACCAATCCGCCTTTTATGTCTTGCTTGTTTATATTCTTAAGCTTTTTATAAAAGACTATACTTAATAAAACAAATGCTATTGAAAAACGGAATCCCATACCATAAAATGGTCTAAGTCCTCCTCTTAAAGCTATATCTGTTGCAGGAAATCCCCCTCCCCAAATAATAGCACAAATAAATAAACATAAATTAGCCCAAAATTTTCTACTTTTACACTTCATATAATTCCTCCTCACATTTTTATAAATTAACACACAAAAAAACAGCTTAGTACATGACTTTAAGCTGTTTTTTAGAAATATGTTTAATCTGTGTTATTAAAAGCAATTTTTGCAACATTGTAACTACTATTTGCTCATATCTTTACATTTATTAGTACAAGCCTTCATTGCCTTCATAATAGAACTCCTAAATCCATTTTCTTCTAACACTTCTACAGCTTCTATAGTTGTACCCGCTGGTGAGCACACCATATCTTTTAATTGTGCTGGATGCTTACCTGTTTCTAAAACCATTTTTGCAGAACCTAATACTGCTTGAGCAGCAATTTTATACGCTTTATCTCTTGGCATACCATCATATACAGCAGCATCTGCCATAGCTTCTATTAGCATAAAAATATACGCCGGTGATGAACCACTTAAAGAAACAAATGCATCAATTAATTTTTCTGGAATAACTTCTACCTTTCCAAAACTTGAAAAAATACTTTTAACTTTATTTAAATCATCATCATTAATATTCTTATTTCCACATACTGCAGCCATACCTTCACCTACTAATGCTGGTGTATTAGGCATAGTTCTAACTATTTTATGTTCATTTCCAAAATATTCTTCTAAATTTGCAATGGTTTTCCCTGCAACAATACTAATAATAATTGTATCTTTTTTAATAGAGTTCTTAATTTCACTTGCTACACTTGATAATATGTTAGGTTTAACTGCTAAAATTAAAACATCTGCTTTTTTTGATACTTCTATATTATCTACAGTAGTATTTGCCCCATATTTTTCTTTTACCTTTTCTAAACTTGGTACAAATAAATCAGCAACAAATATTTCTTGTGGTTTAACAATTCCTGAATTTATTATTCCACCTATCATTGCTCTTCCCATATTACCGCATCCAATAAAACTAATATTAAAACTCATTACTTAGCCTCCCCACTTATTTATTACTAGGCATTAAGAAAATCATTTTTTCTTAATGCCTATATTTAACTATACAAATATTATACTACTATTTAGTAAAACTTTGCATAATATTTATCAAATTAGAGAGACTATTTTCTATTTTTTTTATAAATTCTTGTTTAATTTTCATCAAAGAAAAATTAACAGTTAAAACTTTGCTCTGTTCTTTCAATTATTTCATCTTGAAGAACTTTATTTAAGTTACAGAAATAATCACTATATCCAGCAACACGAACTATTAAATCTTTGTATTCTTCCGGATGTTTTTGTGCATTTAATAATGTTTGTTTATCTACAACATTAAATTGAATGTGATGTCCTCCCATCTTGAAGTAAGCCCTTACTAAATTTTTCACATTTTCTAATCCTTCATCCCCTGCAATTACATCTGGAGTAAATTTTTGATTTAACAATGTACCACCAGTTTTTACATGATCCATTTTAGATGCAGATTTAACTACAGATGTTGGTCCATTTTTATCAGCTCCCTTTGATGGAGATATACCCTCTGATAATGGCTTTCTAGATAGTCTACCATCTGCACTTGCACCCATAACTTTACCAAAGTAAACATGGCAAGTTGTTGGCAACATATCTATTCTATAAGTCGCTCCAGTTGGAGCTAATCTTCCATTTATTGAATCATAGTATGCATCAAATATAGATTTCATAACATCATCTGCATAATCATCATCATTTCCATACTTAGGAGTTCTATTGTTTACAATATTGTATATATCTTCATGACCTTCAAAATTATCTTTTAAAGCTCCCATTAATTCTTTCATTGTAAATTTCTTATTGTCAAATACATTATATTTAATAGATGATAAAGCATCTGAAATAGTTCCTATACCAACACCTTGAATATATCTTGTATTATATCTTGCCCCACCTGCATTATAATCAACAGCCTTAGTGATACAATCATCAATAATAACTGACATAAATGGTGATGGCATTGTTATTGCATATAATTTTTCAATAATTTGATTTCCTTCAATTTTAACATCAGCAAAATATTTTATTTGTTTCTTATATGCATCAAATAATTCATCATAAGACTTAAATTCTGTTACATCACCAGTCTTTAATCCTATTTGCTTTCCTGTCATAGGATCAACACCATTATTTAAAGTAACTTCAAGAATCTTAGGCAAATTAAAGTAACCAGTTAATGAATAACGTTCTTTACCAAATGCACCAGTTTCAACACATCCTGTTGTTCCACCACATCTAGCATCTTCAATAGATTTTCCTACTCTTAACATTTCTTCAATAACTGTTTCTACATTAAACATAGATGGTTGTCCAAATCCTGTTCTAACGATTTTGGCCGCTCTTTTAATAAACTTATCAGGATTTAATCTACTAATTTGAACATTTGAACTTGGTTGTAATAATCTCATTTCTTCAATTACATCAAGAAGCATATAACTTAACTCATTAACACCATCTTTGCCGTCCTTAGTAACCCCACCAATATTAATATTACAAAAATCTGTGTAAGTTCCACTTTCCTCAAGTGTAATACCAACCTTAGGTGGAGCTGGTTGATTATTGAACTTAACCCAGAAACATTCCAATAATTCCATAGCATTTTCTTTAGTTAAAGTTCCCTCGTCAACTTCACGTTTATAGAATGGATATAAGTGTTGATCCAATCTTCCTGGACAGAATGAATCCCAAGTATTTAATTCAGTTATTACACCTAAATGTACAAACCAATACATTTGAAGAGCTTCTGCAAAATTTCTTGGTGCATGTTCTGGTACCCACGCACATCTTTCTGAAATTTCCATTAATTCTTTTTTTCTATTTAAATCTTCTTCTTTGTCTGCTAATTCCCTAGCATATTCAGAATATCTCTTACCATAAATTATTAATGCATCACAAGCAATAGCCATAGCTTCAAGTTCTGCCTTTTTCTCAAAAAACATAGTATCATTAAAACAATCTAATTTATCTATTTCATTTTGAATTTGAGCTTTAAAATCACCAAATCCCCTATGATATATTTTATCATCTAAAGCAGCATGTCCTGGTGCCCTTTGTTCCATAAATTCTGTTATTATACCGGCCTCATATGCATCCATCCATTCTTTAGTCATATTTTCTAAAAGAATGTGTCTCATAGCCCTGTTTTCCCAAAACGGAATTATAGTTTCCTCTTGGAACTTCTTAGAATGTTCAGAAACTTTAAAAGAAATTTTTTCACGTTGATCCATAATATCAAAATCGCTTAAAGTATGACAACAAAGTTCAGGATAAGTTGGAGTTGCGGCTGGTGCCTCTCCTCTTTCTCCTACAATTAATTCTCCATCATTAATACAAAGTTTTTTATTTTCCATAATATTTTTAAAAGCTAATGCTCTTAAAATCGGAGTTGGAACTGCTCCTTGGTATTTTTTGTAAATCTCTGTAACGAGATTAGCTCTTTCCATAGAAATATATGGAACTGCATTTACACTTTGAGCTCTTAATTTTTCTACTCTTTTTGTTTTCATAAAATTACCCCCCTATCTTGACATTAAACCCATTCTTCTTAAAATATTCTACCAATTGTTGCATATATTTTTGTGAAGGCTCTTGTAATCCTTCTAATTTATAATTTTCTTGAAGTCTTTTATATTTATCCATACCAATTTTATGATATGGCAAAAGATTTAACTGATCCATTTTTATATCCCTTAAGAAACTTATAGTTCTATCAATGATTTCATTAGAATCATTGATACCAGGAATTATGGGAATTCTTATATATATTTTTTTTCCTAAATCTGAAAGTTTTTTAATATTTTCTAATATTGTTTCATTAGGAACACCTGTATATTTTTTATGCTCATTACTATCGATGTGTTTCAAATCTACTAAAAATAAATCTGTATAATCTAGAATTCTTTCAAAATTACTCCATGTTGTAAATGCACAAGTATCTACTGTAGTGTGAATTCCAGAATTACTACAGGCCTTAAGTGCTTTCTCTAAAAAATCAATTTGTGCCATAGGTTCTCCACCTGAAAAAGTTACTCCACCATTAGATTCCTCATAAAATATCTCATCTTTCTTAACTTCCTTAACCACTTGCTCTACTGTAACTTCTTTACCTGACAACTCTAGGGCTGCTTGTACACATACATCAGCACACTGTCCACATAATGTGCATTTACTTTTATCTAAATAAAACTTATTATCTACTATAGAAATAGCATTCTGATTACATTTATTTTCACATCTTCCACATTTAATACACTTCGAATTAAAATGCATTAACTGTGGCTCTTTTTTTTGACTTTCAGGATTATGACACCACCAACAATTTAAAGGACACCCTTTTAAAAACACAGTAGTTCTAATTCCTGGACCATCATGAATGGAATACTTTTGTATATTAAAAATTATCCCCTTGTTCAAAATATCATCCCCTTTTAAAAAACTCTAGTTTCTATTTATTTTTAAATGCATTTGGGGTATGAACCGTTAATATTTTTACTATTTTATTTGTATGATTTGCCCAATTGTGAATAAACTTAGATTCATAATGAGAGCTATCTCCTGGATATAACTCATATTTAGTATTATCTAAATATAATGTTAAAATTCCTTCAAGAACATATACAAATTCTTCACCATCATGCTGATAAGATGTTAAATTTTCAGTTCCTTCTTCAGGTAAAATTTCGTAAATTCTTGGCAATAGATCTCTATTTTCTATATCATTAGAAAGGTGATATACAATAAATTTTGATTGAACTATTTGAAAAACTTCTTTTTCATAACTTCTTAATATACTTCCTTTATTTTCTCTTGGTATATTAAAAAAGTATGATAAATCAACACCTAATACTGTAGCTATTTTCTCCAAAGAATCTATAGCTATAGTAGTTAGTCCTCTTTCTAATTGTGATAAAAAACCTATAGATAAGTTAGTTTGAGCACTAAGTTCCTTTAGTGTTAATTTTCTATTATTTCTAAGTTCTTTAATTTTACTTCCTATATCTCCAGTCATAATAAAATCCCTTCCACATTTAAATTCTTTTATATCTTCACAATAATAAAAGTTATTGTTTACTTAATATTATTATACTATTATAATAATTAAAAAGCTACTAATTTTCAAAATTATTTTTCTATCATGAAAATTTATTTTATGTATATGAAATTTTATAGAATATATTTTTGTTCATGAAATTTTTTTAAATTTTTTTATACTTCATATCTCTATCTTACCTTAATAAATTATCACTTCTATGATTTTTTTCATACTATATAAAGTATAGTATTCTTTTTAATTTGAGGTGAGCATTTTGTGGATAAAAAAAGATAATCAAAAGAATAATTATAAGAAAAATTATAAGAAGTTATATTCTGAATTACTATATAAATTAAAAAAAGAAGTGGATAAAATAAATGCTTCTGATTATAGCAAAAAATCATTAGGCAAATTTAAAGAAAATGTAGAAAATCTAGTCACTGACTCTTTAGATAAAAATAAATAGCCTATATAATTAATTAAATTTTTAAAACCGCCTTATATATATATTTAACCAGTTACTTTTTAAAACTATACTAAAAAGTAACTGGTTTTTATATTTTCTAATTCTATCTAACTAAAATTAACTTAGTAAAGCATACAGCACTTATTATTGCTACCATATCTGCAAGTAATGCTGCCCATAATGTATGTCTAATTTTTTTTATTTTAACTGAACCATAATATACTGAAACTGTATAAAAAATTGTTTCAGTTGTTCCCATAATAATAGAAGCTAAAACCCCTACATATGTATCTGGTCCATATGTTTTTATTATTTCTGTAAAAACTCCTAATGCACCACTACCTGATAATGGTTTAATTAAGACTAAAGGTAACACCTCCGAAGGTAAATCTACCGCAGATGTAACCTTTCCAACCCCACCTATAATATAATTAAGCACTCCTGATTCTCTAATTATCCCTACTGCTAAAAGCATTGCTAACAAATAAGGAAATATTCTAATACAAATACTTATTCCCTCCTTAGCTCCTTCCACAAAACATTCATACACTTTTACTCCCTTAGACATCCCAAGCAAAATAATAAGTAATATTATTACTGGAATAATAGATTTAGTAAAATTCATATTAAGCTCCTCCTAAAAATATTTTTCTAAAACTTTGCAAAATATAATTCCTGCTAAGGATGCTATAGCTGTAGATAGTATAGCTGGCAATATTATTACTGCTGGATTTTTAGAATTACACGCTGCCCTTACAGAAATAATAGTAGAAGGAATAAATTGTATACATGTAGAATTAAGAACTAAAAACAATATCATGTCATTAGTAGCATAATCTTTATTAGTATTTAACTTTTGCATTTCCTCCATAGCTTTAATTCCTGCTGGAGTAGCTGCATTGGATATTCCCATACTATTAGCAGTCAAATTCATTACAATAGATTCCATAGCCTTTTCACTTCTGCCTTCTTTTTTAAACAAAAGCTTTAAAATAGGTTGCAATATTTTTGCAATAAATTTCATTGCCCCACTTTCTTGCAATATTTTAATAACACCACACCATAGGCACATTAATCCTACTAGGGCTATCATAAGTTCTACAGTAGAACCTGCTGAAGAAACTATGACTTTTGTTAATGCGTCTCCTTTTCCCGTAAAAACGCCTACTATTATACCTACAATAATAAGTAAAAACCAAATTCCATTTATCAAGAAATCACCCCTTAAATATAATTACTACATTAATGTATATGAATGATTTCCTTAATTTTTTCCTTGTGTTTATGTTATTTTAGTGATACCATAAAATATGTTGAAAATATCAATTAGGAGAAAGTTAATGATTTCAAAAGAAACAATGCTTTATATAGAAAGTGAATACTCTATTATCAACAGCACTCCTTGTGAATTTTGCGGAAGTAATCTTATTATAGATGAATTATATGTAGAATTTATAGAGGGCTATCCACATCACCTATGTATATGTACTTGTAGTAAATGTGGAAACGAAAAAGTATTTGCATTTTCAGCCCCTTATTTTAGAAATGAAGAATTAATATTACCATCAAAATTTTTTACAAATTAAAAGTCATCGAACTATTCATTAATTCGATGACTTTTTTTATTATTTAATATTATTTAATTTAACTACACTAATTGCTTAAATCCATTACCATAAGCCTCTTTTACATCAGTTATAGTAATAAATGCATTCGAATCTAATTTATTAACCAACTTTTGAAATTTAAATATTTGTTTACTTGATACAACCATATATAACATTTTCTTTTCATTATTAGTATACATACCTGTACCATTGACAAATGTACCTCCCCTTTTCATTGAATCCTGTAATTTAGGTGCAATTTCATCAATTTTTTCTGATATAACTAATACTGCCTTAGCAGAATGTCCTCCTTCTAATATGTACCCTGCAACCCTCGATACTATAAAAGCAGATATCAATGCATACATAGCCTTTTCTTTTCCAAATACAACAGCTCCAATGACTATAATAGTAGAATCAAGTGTTTGCATAAAAACAGATATTGGAATAGATTTAAATCTAAAATGCAATAGGTTAGCAGCTAAATCAGTTCCTCCACTACTAGAAGAAGCTCTTAGTATTAATCCTATTCCACCACCTAAGGTCAGTGCTCCATAGATACTTGCTAAAAATAAATTATTTTTAGGTAACATAGATGGCAAAAATTCTACATACCATAATGCAAATGAAAGATATACCACAGTAATTACTATCCTAATAGTTGCTTTAATTCCTCTTTGTTTTATCCATAATAAAAACAAAGGTCCATTTACTAAAAGATTAGTAGTAGCTATACTAATACCCGTAAAATATTTTAAAATTACTGCTATACCTGCTAACCCTCCAATTACTAAGTTTCCCTCTGCTAAAAACTTTTGCACTGATATTGCAACCAAAGTACAGCCTAAAACTATAAGTACATAGTCTTCAATAAGTTTTTTCTTATTTTGTTCAGTTACTTTAACCATAGAAGCTCCCCCCACTAATTTTAAAAATTTATAATAAATATAATTGCTCCCCTTTAATTGTCTGAATTTTTTTAAAAACTTTTAATCATTTCATATTGTAACACTTACTTATACCAAAAACAATAAAATATTTACACATATTGTGAAAAAAAAAGTGCCGATTTTATCGACACTTTTTTTAAAATATTTCTTTATATATTTAATTTTTTATAAGGATTACAATTGTTCAGAAATTGATTTTGCTTGCATGAATAATAATAAATAATCTGCACCACCTGCTTTAGAGTCCGTACCTGATAAATTAAATCCTCCAAAAGGTTCTGCACCAACAAGTGCACCTGTACATTTTCTATTTATATAAAGATTTCCTGCATGTAATTCTCTCTTAGCAATTTCAATTTTAGTTCTATTTTTAGAAATAAATGCACCTGTCAATCCATAAACTGTTCCATTAGCAATTTCTATTGCATCTTCTAATCCCTTAGATTTTATTAATGCTACAAAAGGTCCAAATACTTCTTCTTGTGCTATTCTAGCATTTCTATCAACATCGGCAAAAACTGTTGGAGCAACAAAGAATCCTTCTTCACTTGTTCTTACGCCTCCAGTAAGTAATTTACCTTCTTTTTTACCTATTTCAACATATTTTAAAATTTTATCTACTGAATTTTGATCTATTACAGGAGATACATTTACTCCAAATTCTCTAGCTGGACCAATTTTTAATTCTTTAGTCTTAGCAACAACTTTTTCAACTATTTCATCATAAACTGTTTCATCTATAATAGCTCTTGAACAAGCTGAACATTTTTGTCCTTGGAAACCAAAAGCTGAAGTTACAATAGCTTGAGCAGCTAAATCTACATCTGCTTCACTATCTACAACTATAAAATCTTTTCCTCCCATTTCAGCTATAACACGTTTAATCCATTTTTGTCCTGGAGCTAAATCAGCAGCCATTTTATTTATTCTTAATCCTACATCCTTAGAACCAGTAAAGTTTATAAATCTAATTTGTGGATGTGAAGTTAAATAATCTCCAACTTCTCCTCCTGGTCCTGGTAAATAGTTAACAACGCCTTTTGGAAGTCCTATTTCTTCTAATACTCCCATAAATTTAGCAGCAATAATTGGTGTTGTACTAGCTGGTTTCATTATTACAGTATTTCCTGAAACTATAGCAGCTGAAGTCATACCAACTAAAATAGCTAATGGGAAATTCCAAGGTGCAACAACTAAGCCTACTCCAAGCGGAATATATTTGCACACATTTATTGAATTTTTAAGTGGTATTAATTCCATTCCTTTAGCATACTTAAGCATTTGTCTTCCATAGTATTCTAAAAAGTCTATTGCCTCTGCTACATCGGCATCAGCCTCAACCCATATCTTACCTGCCTCTTCAACAAGTAAAGCCGAAAATTCATTTTTTCTTTTTCTTAAAATAGCGGCTGCATTGAATAAATAATTAGCTCTTTGTGCTGGACAAACATTTTTCCAGCCTTCAAAAGCTTTTAAAGCTGCTTGTACAGCTTTTTCAGCTAATTCTTTATTAGCTTTAGCTGTTGTTCCTATAATCTCAGCTGATTTTGAAGGATTATAAGAAGTTATTCTTGCTTCAGTATCTATTTTTTCTCCATTAATTATCAATGGAAAGTGTCTTCCTTTTTGGCTATCAATTAAATTTAAAGCTTCTTCCATAGCTTTTTTATTTTCTGGTAAATTAAAATTAGTTAATGGTTCATTCTTGTAAGGCACTAACATTTATACTTCCCCCATTTCAAAATTTTTTAACCCTCTTAAAGTTATATACAAGTTATATAAAAATTTATATAACTTAATCACCTAATTAAAAAGCTTTTAATTTTCATAGCAAACAACTTTTTTTCATTTTAATGAATTTTACATTTAAATACATATAACCTTACTACTAAATAAATTTTGTTTTTTATTTATCTTAAATATTCATTATTTTCATTTTCATCTTTAATTTATATATAGTATATTATATATACAACTAATATTCAACTATTTTTAGTGTTATTTTTTAAACAATTCAGAATATTTTTTCGTGCTATGTACTTTCTTTTTTTTATAATTCTTCTCTTATTATATGTATATTATATAGTTTATTTGTTTATGTGTGTAAAATTTATTTCATTATCATTAAATTTGTTCACATTTTATTATTATTCCTTTTATAAATTTATTTATTACCTTGTTAAAAAATTATATATCTCATAAAAATATTAATTAATATTTTATGAACAAATCTTTATAAAAAGGGTTATACATCCTTATTAGTATAACCCTTAATCTTTGTATAATAATTTATATATACTTTTTTATTTTATATAGCTACCTTACCTGTGGCCAATCCTATTATCATTAAAATAGATATAATTAAAATAATAGCCATCCATATTTTTTCCCCTGATGTAATTTCCTTACCATTTTCCTTTTTAGCTTTTATATATACATAAATTCCTAATGCATATAAGATTACTGTAAGTCCTAAATAAAGGATTCCTACGGCATAAATTACATAAATAGTATATATAGTAGCTATTATTGCAATAACCTTATCTAGACCTGTAAATTTTTCTTCTCCTAAAGCCGCTTTGGCTCCGTATATAGCTGAGAAGAAATAAGGTATTAATATAGATGTAGTTGCTATATTATATAACATTGAATATGCCTTTTGAAATGCACCTGATAAAAGAGAAAATAAAAATATTTGTGTCAAAATTGTAGTTACCATAAGTGAATTTCTTGGAACATCATTTTTATCTAACTTACCAAGCCATTTTGGCATACTACCGCTTTTAGCAACTAAATATGGTGTTTCTGCAGCTAACATTACCCAACTAATAAAGGCACCTATTAAAGAAATTATTAGTCCTAGCTTTGCTATAATTGAACCAGATTTTCCTATTACGGTTTTTCCTAATAAATCTGCAAAAGGTGTTACGGACTTAGAAAGACTATTAGCCTGTATTGCACCCATACTAACAATTGTAATAAACATATATATTGCTAAAGTTGCTATTATACTAATAATTATTGCTTTTCCTACTATTTTTTGTGATTCTGCTCTTTCAGATAAAACCACTGCTGCCTCTATTCCTACGAAACTCCATAAAATAGTTCCCATAGAACCGCTGACTTGCTTTAATAAATTTGTAGCACTCCCTGTAGATGCTAATGTATTTTGCCAATTAGGAACGAAAAAGATATCTTTTTTAAAAATAAAAACTCCTAAAAGTATAGCAAGAACAATTGGTATAAGTTTTGCTATTGTTACTATTGAATTTATTATACTTGTATTTTTAGTTCCTCTAATTTGCAATAAATAAACTGCCCATAAAAGTACAGTTGCAAATGCAAAGGATACAATGGCACTCATTCCACCTACTAAATCAGCTAAGGTTTTTACTAATAAAACTATAAAAGCTACATTTCCTAACCAAGCACTTATCCAGTATCCCCAAGCAGAATTAAACCCTGCAAACTCTCCAAAACCTTCTTTTGCATAAGTATAAATACCACCTGTTAATTCTGGTTTTTTATTTGCCAACATATTAAAAACCATGGCTAGGGCAATAATTCCTATACCTCCAATTATCCATGCAATAACAACACTTTGTGGATTAGCTAAGTTAATAAGATCCGTAGGACTATTGAAGATTCCTCCACCTATCATAGAACCCATGCCTATTAAAACTAGCATGCTTAATCCTAATTTATCATTTTCTTTCATTCCCCTTTTTCTCTCCCTTCATTTATATATAATTTTTTCAGTAACTAGTAAAAAATTTATTTCTTAAATTTATTATTATCAATTTACCTTAAAATATTTATAAACTTTTAAAATTAGGATTAATATTTTGCTATTGCATATTTATGATTTTTTTTGTATAATAATTACACGACCCAAAAAGAGCCAACCACAATAAAGTGATTAGCTCTTAAGGTTTGTCCTTTTGTATTGTATTTTTAGTTTTATAATTAAATAAAAGTTCAGTAAGTATAATTTTTTAAATTATATTACACTGCAATTTTCCCTGTTGCAATTAGGTAGATTACTATTATAGAAATTATAAAGAAAATAACCATTGCAACTTTTTCTTTTCCTGTAACTTCTTTTCCGTCTTCCTTCTTAGCTTTTATATATACAAAGCTTCCTAATGCATATAATATAACTGTTAATCCTAGGTTAACTAATCCTACTGCATACACAACATAAATTGTATATATTGATGCTAAAGTACCTACTAATCTATCTACACCTGTAAACTTATCTTTTTCTGCAAATGAAACTTTAAATCCATAGAATGCTGAGAATAAGTAAGGTATTAAGATAGCTGTTGTAGCTATTGTAAACATTACAGAATAACCTTTTTGTAATGAATCAGATAACATAGAACATAAGAATATTTGAGTACATACAGTTGTAAGTAATAATGAATTTACTGGACAACCATATTTGTTAGTTTTTGCTAATGATTTTGGCATAGCACCATCTTTTGCTAAAACATATGGAGTTTCTGCTGCTAACATAACCCAGCTAACAAATGCACCAAATAATGAAATAATAAGTCCTAATTGAGCAATTACTGCTCCAGCTTTACCAATTGCTGTAGCACCTAATAATGCTGCGAATGGAGTAGCTGATTTACCTAATTGTTCTGCTGGAACTACACCCATAGCTATTAATGATACTAACATGTATATAGCTAATGTACAGATTAAACTTATAACGATGGCTTTACCAACTATTTTTTGTGATTTAGCTTTTTCAGATAATACAACAGCAGCTTCTACACCAATGAAGCACCATAATATTGTTCTCATTGAAGCACTGACTTGTTGTAATGCTGTAGTTTTTTGTCCTGTTGCTGCTAAAACTGTTTGCCAGTTTGCAACAAAGAAAGTATCTTTTTTGAATACAACTATTCCTAATACTACGGCTAATGCAATTGGTATTAATTTAGCAACTGTAGCTACTGCATTAATAACACCTGCATTTTTAACACCTTTATTTTGAATAAAATGAACTGCCCATAAGAATATTGATGCTAATATAAATGATACATACTTATTCATTCCACCTGCAAGGTCAGCGATAGTTTTAAATAGTAAAATAACGAATGCAACATTTCCTAACCATGCACTAATCCAATAACCCCAAGCTGAGTTAAATCCAGCAAAGTCACCGAATCCTTCTTTAGCATAAGTATAAACACCACCTGTTAACTCTGGCTTTTTATTAGCTAACATACTAAATACTAATGCTAAGAAAATAACACCTATACCACCAATAGTCCATCCTAAAAATGCTGCTTGAGGATTTGACCCAGAAATTAAGTCTGTAGGACTATTAAAAATTCCTCCGCCAATCATAGAACCGATACCTAGTAAAACAAGCATCATAAGACCTAGCTTATGTTCGTTTTGGTTATTTTCCATAAATATCTCTCCTTTTATAAGGTATTTTATTGTATTCCCTGTTAATTTTTTAACAGTTTTACAAAGAATCTTTCATTTATATTTGTCTAATATTAATTATGTATAATCCCTGAAAAAAATGTAGAAATATATATGAAATTTCTCTTTGCATGTCTTATTATAATTAATTATGTCTATCTTGTAAATTCATATTTTTGTCTTTTTCTTGTTTTTTTTTTATTATTTAAATTTTTATTGCATTTATTGAATTTTTTTCCTTGAATAAATATTTAACAACTCTTTTTCGAATTTAAGAAACAATTAGTATTAAAAAGTTTCGAATTTTTCTTATTTTTTAGTAATTACCTTGCATGAAATAGTTTTTTCAGAAATTTATAATTCTTGATTTGCTTAGTTTATATGTATCTATAAACAATTTTGTATTTTTTACCATGAATAATCTTTAAGTTTTTGTGCATATAATTCAATTAAAAATTTTTTTAATTTTTTTTACATATTTTATTTTTTTATATAATTTTGAACTTGTTTATTTAAATGTATTCTATATTTTCTATTATTTTGAATTAATTCTTTATTTTTCAACAATATTCATATACTTTTTTCTTTTTATAAACAAAAAAAGTATATGAATATTAAAATTCTAATAACTCATATACTCCTACGTTTTTATTATGAAAATTTTTCTTACTCGATCTTATATCCAACACCCCATACTGTTTTAATATACTGGGCGTTTCTTCCATTATCCTCTATTTTTTCTCTCAACCTTCTAATATGGACCATTACAGTATTTGCTGAATCAAAAAAGCTATCTCCCCAAACTTTTTCATAAATTCTCTCAGCACTAAAAACCATTCCTTTATTAATAGAAAGTAACTTCAAAATATCAAATTCTGTTGGAGTAAGTTTAATAACTCTATCATTTTTCTTAACTTCGTGTTCATCTAAATAAATCTCTAACTCCCCTATATTTATAACATTTTCTTTTTTATTTGCATAATTATTTAAAACTTTATATCTTCTTAGCTGTGATTTCACCCTTGCAACTAATTCCAATGGATTAAAAGGTTTTGTAAGATAATCATCAGCCCCAGTAGAAAGTCCTAATATCTTGTCCATATCTTCACTTTTAGCCGAAAGCATAATTATAGGTATATTATTATCTTTTCTTATCTTTATACAAGTATCTATACCATTTAAATTAGGCATCATAATATCTAAAATTATTAAATCTATTTTTTCTTTTTTTAATATTTCTAAAGCTTCTAAGCCATCCTTTGCCTTTATAGGTTCATACCCCTCATTTTTAATATATATAGATATTAAATCACATATTTCAACTTCATCATCAACAATTAATATCTTATTTCTTTCCACAAACTCTCACCCCTTATTGCAATTTACTTATATAATCTTACATTAAAGAAAATCCTATCATCTTCATAAGATGCCCATATCTCCCCATTATGTGCTTCAACAATACTTTTAGCAATGGCTAAACCTAAACCACTACCCCCTGTTGAAGAATTTCTAGATTTATCACTTCTATAAAATCTATTAAATAGTTTATCTAACTCATCTTTACTTATATCATAGCACTTATTCGAAATGCTAACTATACAATATTTTTCATCATCTTCAATATTAATTTCTATCTTTTCCTTTGGGGAACTATACTTTATTGCATTACTTAAAATATTTTCAAACACTCTAGAAATCTTATCTCCGTCAACTTCTAACATAATATTAGACTTTTTCATTTTATCATCAATTACTATATTTTTCTCCTCACAAATAGGCTCTAATTCAACTATAAGTTGACGAATAAGTTCATTTATAGCTATGTTATTTTTATTTAATTGGGCACCTTTATTATTCATTTTTGTGAAAGCAAATAAATCTTCTATTAATACTTTTAACTTTTCTGCTTTATTATACGCTATGTTTAAATACTCCTCTCTTTGTTTTTCATTTTCATATCTTCCTTCCTTAACAAGACCTATATATCCCATTACAGAAGTTAAAGGAGTTCTTAAATCATGTGAAACATTAGTAATTAATTCATTTTTAGTTTTTTCAGCTCTTCTTTCCTTTTCTATTTTGTCTTTAATTTGTTCTTCCATATAGTTAATATCATAGGCTACAATAGCTAATTCATCCTTTCCCTCTATATTTACCTTATAATCTAGATTTCCTTTAGATATTTCTCTTAAAGATTTTGATATATACTCTATATATTGAATTTTCTTCTTTGTAGCTAATAAAAATAAGATAATAAATACTACAAATGCAACTATAGATGCGAAAAATTTACTTTCAGATGTATAAAAAACAACTTCTGTACCATGCAAACTATTATCGTACATTAAATAGTAATTACTATTTAATATTTTCACTGGATAAAATGCATAATATTGATTTGCCTCCTCATTATCTGATGAATATAACTTATTTATAAAACCATATACATTTATTTTATCCACAAAAGTATTACTACCTTTAAATTTTATGTTCCCATCTAAATCAGTTAAATAAACATTTCCATTCCCTAAACTCCTGTTTAGAATTTCATTAATTCTTATATTGTTTAAAGTATCACTTGAAATATATTTTTTAACTTCTTCTATAGCATTTTCTACACTACTTGAATTTTGTATAATTTTTCTTATTTCTTCATCATTGATATCATCATGATTCACACTATACTGTGATACAATAAATTCCTTTAATTGTTCTATCGATAAATTTATTTGCCTTTTTTTATTATTATAAGTTCCTTCAATGATCTTTTTAAACTCTTCTTGATTTTCTCTTCCAAAAGAATCAATTCCTTGTTTAAAATACATTAATTCTCCTAAAGTTGTTCTAACTTCTCTATCAAGATTCTCCCGCTCTTCTTTAAAACTTATAGTAACATTTTTGGAAATTTTATTTTTTAAGTTTCGATCAACAAAATAATAGCTAAACACAGAAATAAGCAAACATATTATAGTTATTGCTAAAACTTCCATTCTTAAACTTGTCTTTATTTGTTCTTGAACATTTTTTAATATTTGTCTTAGTTTTTCTTTTCTAACATTGATTTTGTTCTTTCTTTTAAGCTTCTTTTGTTCCTTTTTAAACTTTCGTTTATCTCTCCAACTATATTTAACCGTGTCTTGTTTCTTTCCACCCTCCTCTTTCTTATGTATATCTTCTCTTATATTACTCTCTATATTTTCATGATTTTTTGTCATTTCTTCATGTTTTATATTTTCATTATCATTTAAATTCATACTATCCCTTCTTCCTTATGTACATTTTATCATTACTTATTTAAAAAAAATCTATATAAATTCTTACATTTTCTTAATATTTGAATCGAGTAGGAGCTAAATAATTATTTTATTTAGCGTCCTCTCACACCACCGTACGTACCGTTCGGTATACGGCGGTTCATTAAGAATTATGTATTAGCTGATATCTTTTAGATATACTTCTGTAACCAAGATTTTCAATATATTTGTTGTTTAAGATTGTATCAAGAATTGGGCTTTTGGATATTCTCCAATAGCCTTTTCTTGTATTTGCGTACTCCCATGCTTTATGGGTCGGAAGACCTAGTTTTATGAGGTTTCGTCCTCTAGTTTTAACCTTTTTCCATTGTTTCCAAATACAACTTCTTAACCTTCTTCTTATCCAACTATCTATTTTTTGTATTTTAGCGTTAGCTTTCGCTACTCCAAAATAATTAATCCATCCAATCGTTAATTGGTTAATCATGTAAATTCTATATTCTATACTTATACCTTTATTACGATTTGTTAATTTTCTTATTTTGTTTATGAATCTTTTATATGACTTTTCATGTATCCTTATATTGGCTCCGCCTTTTACAAAATAGAATTAAAAACCAAGAAATTTTCTTCTCGTCACAAAATCTACTGCACTTTTATTTTCATTAACTCTAAGTTTTAATACATCTTCAAGTACTCTTCTTGTACTTGCCATAACTCTTATTCCTGCCTTTTTGCTTTTTACATATATATTACAATCATCTGCAAATCGACAAAATCTATGACCTCTTTTCTCAAGTTCTTTATCTACTTCATCAAGCAT